>CAZRHW010000294.1:0-4566 GCA_964599785.1 uncultured Bacteroides sp.
CGTCTTTAGAATCAATGTCATCCTGAACTTGTTTCAGGACCTTCTTCGGAATTACCTGCACCGCATCTTAGAAGGTCATAATCCCGAGTACTCTGGACAGGATGACCTGTTTCATGTCGATGCCCTAGGCAGATCCTGCAACCTGTAACCTGCAACCTGCCCTCTGCTCCCTGCCCTCTGCTCCCTGCTTATTTAGATTAGATTAAAATTTCTATGAATTATTAATTTATAACTAATAGAAAAACAACAAAGCAACATTGCATTTGTATTTTTGTAACTCCCTGTATTTTCAAAACATATAATAACCAATCGTTATGGCAATAAATGAAAAATTAAACAGGCGACTCTTCCTGAAATCCTCTGTACTGGGTGCATCAGGAGCACTTTTAAGTAAAAATGCCTTTTCTGTTGATCAGGAAAAAAATGTTGAAAAGAAGATTATTACCCGGACGCTGGGAAAAACAGGGATAGAACTTCCGGTAATCAGTATGGGAGTGATGCGTGCCGATAATCCAAATCTTGTAAAAGCAGCGCTTGACGGCGGTATCAAACATTTTGATACGGCGCATGGTTACCAGGGGGGCAATAATGAAGTGATGCTCGGGAATATATTCAAGGATATCGCAAGAGATTCTTTTGTTATTACCACAAAAATACCGGCAGGAGAAAGGGGCGGGGGAAGTTATACAAAGGAGCAGTTTCTTGAAAAACTGGATATCAGTCTGGACAGGCTCCAGATGGATCATGTTGATATGCTCTATTCTCACGGTGTAACAAGTCGCGAGGATATGCTTAACGAGACTATTTTAGATGCGCTTGTAACTGCAAAGAAGGGTGGCAAAACCCGTTTTATTGGATTATCAACACACCGGAATGAACCGGAAGTAATACTTACTGCCATTGAAACCGGGGTAATTGATGTTATACTTACATCTATTAATTTTAAACAGGATCATTATCCGGAACTGAAGAAGGCCATTGCAAAGGCTGCTGAAAATGGAATAGGAATCATTGGAATGAAAAATCTGGCTGGTGGTTATCTCGACGAAGAAAAACAAAAACCGGTCAATGCCAAAGCCGCTATAAAATGGGTTCTAAAGGATCCGAATATCACTACATGTATTCCGGGCTTTACTGCTTTTGACCAGATTGAGAAGGACCTCGAATTGTTAACTGACATAACCCTTACCGAGGAAGAGATCAATTCGCTCGAACTGGCATCAAATGAGATGGGCATGTATTGCCAGGGCTGTGGGGTATGCTTACCGGCATGTAAAAAATCTCTTCCTGTCCCTGATATCATGAGAGCTTACATGTATGCATACGGTTATGGAAATATGGAAAAAGCATATTCGGTACTTACCGATTATAAAGTTCCTGTAAATCCATGTTCAGATTGTGGTGCCTGCACAGTTCAATGTTCTAAAAACTTCCCGGTGGCAGAAAAAATATCAAAAATCACACGTCTCAGAAATGTGCCTCAGGATTTTATAACCTGATATTTTACAGGACTATATTAGTAAACCTTTGTGACCCTTTGTGAAATCCTTTGTGTACTTTGTGGTTAATATAATTTATTGAACCACAAAGGAACACAAAGTACAACACAAAGGTCTTTTAAAGCCGCCCTGTTTCATTTTAATGATGTAACTTTACATCAAAACACCCCGACATGAAAAAAATATTCTTCACCATTCTCTTTTTTGGGATAACTGTTCACCTTGCTTATTCTGAGGATACAGTTAGCTCAGATCTTTTTCCGCAAATCAACGGCTGGAAACTTACTCCGTTTGAAAGGGTTTACGTACCATCGGACCTTTGGGACCTGATCGATGGTGCAGCGGATTCATATCTGAGTTATGATTTTATGGACCTTCATCTTGCTGATTATAAGAATGATGCAGGCATAAATATCCGTGTTGAATTGTACAGGCATAATACCTTTGATAATACTTTTGGAATCTATACAACTGAAAGAAGCCCGGATTATCATTTTATAGATATCGGATCACAGGGATATCTTGAAGAAGGTGCTCTCAATTTCCTGTGCGGATTCTATTATATCAAAATAACAACAAATAGTCAGGGTGGTGATGCACAGGAAGCAATGGTCGAAATCGCAAAGAATATACAGCAACAACTCCAACAAGATCCTAACTGGCCAGATATTTTTCAGATTTTTCCCCCGGGAAGGATTCAATACAGCGAACATTATATTGCTGAAAACTTCATGGGATTTGAATTCCTGCATTCAGCATTTACGGCTGATTATACCAAAGTTGGAGTAGATTTCCGGATTTTTGTTATAAGGACTGATAAACAGGTAGAAGTCAGGGAAATGCTCAGTAAATATCTGAAGTTCACAAAACAAGACCTGGAAGTTAAAGATGGTTCATTTCTGGTCAAGGATCCTTATAATGGAGATATCAATGTAATTCTTAAAGGAAATACAATGGCTGGAGTTGTTGATTGCGATGATCAAAAGATTGTGGAAGAATATTTAGGTTTTTTTTAAATAAAGCTTTAATTATAAGAAAAAGGGGATTATATTAAATTAATTTCAATCATTTCTCGCAGATTTCGCTGATCCCCGCCCACCGGCAAATTTCCGCAGATTTTGCAGAAAATCCATACATCGTGTTTAGAAATCTGCGAAATCTGCGGTTTTTATCTGCGTATATCTGCGAGAAGCCTTATTAGACTTTTTAAACAGCTTACTAAAATGGAAACTGCATATTATTTTGTTTCAGGTTCCTTCTTCAGTTCACCGTTTGCCACTTCCCAGGTATTAAGGAATCCAAGTTTGATGATCTTTACCATTTTATCGAAGTTGACCAGTTCAATATGATCATCGGGCTGGTGGTATTGCGGTGGAAACCCGGCCATAAAATACATAACGGGGATATCTTTTCGGGCAAAGGATGCATGATCGCTGCCACCGCCCGGACGTGAACGTGAACTGTAGGAAATATCAAGCCCGAAACCATTTTCAGAATTGTATTTACCGGTGTTTTCTTCAAAGGATTTGTAACCTGAGGTGTAAGTCATACTGCATTTGATACCGAGCGTATCATTTGCATTATCCCGGGATATCATATCATAATTAAGGTACATCACAACGTTTTCCCTGGGAACAGGCAGATGATCTGCAAAGTAAGCTGATCCAAGCAGGCCTTTTTCTTCTCCTGTCCAAGCAGCAAACACTACAGTTTTTTCCGGCTTCACACCCGTTGCCATAAAAGCTTTTGCAATTGTCATCATTCCAACCGTTCCTGATGCATTGTCATCGGCACCATTCCAGATATATCCGTCGTATGTCCCAAGATGGTCATAATGCCCACCGATGACAACAATGTGAGTTGTATCTTTTCCGGGGATTATTCCGATGACATTGCGTGCTTTAACTATCCTGGAATTAACAGTGGTTTTAAGATGTACTTTCTTGCCCGGGATCTCTTTGGGTGCCGGCTTTAATGTGTTTTTAACCTGCTCAGCAAATTGAGCAATATTGATTCCACTTGCATCTGTCAGTTCATTCAAAACCCTTGTGCTGATATAGATTGTTGTCAGATCATCAGACAGTGAATCCCCCGGTATTTTCATCCTTGTGTTATAATATGATCCAGGCAATTTATCCCCTTCATACATACGGGTATTATAACGGAAAGGAATATTGTCGGCCCAGTTACTGGTTGCATCTGATTCGGGATTGACTTCAATGACAGCAATGGCACCTTTTTCTTTTGCAATCCTGGTCTTTTCCCTTTGTAACCGTCTGACACTAACCTCATCTTCTTTATTGAAAGTCTGATAGGCTTGTGATGTTGTATCGGAATACCCGGGATATCCTGTTAAACACAGAATAACCTTGTTTTTTACATCCACACCCTTAAAATCATCATATGCGTTTTTTTTGTTAACATATCCGTAACCTACAAAAACAACGGGGGCGTTAATTTCAATACCAACATCAGAAGGCCTGACCTGAAAATCTGTTTTATGTTTGAAATTGTATGTGGTCCCTCCGGAAGACAGGGAAAATTCATGGTTGCCTCCATCGGAGTATTCAATAAAATCAACATTTTGATAAAAAGTACGAAATTTCACAGGCCTTTTCCCCGCCATCCTTTCCTGACGGGAAACGCTGGTCCATCCTTCATCTCCTCCTGGTTGTAATCCATAAATTTTAAAAATACTGGCTATGTAATCAGCAGCCATGTATATTCCGGGGGTTCCGGTCCCACGGCCTTGCGTCCAATCAGAAGCAAGAAACTCAAGCTGTCCCTGGACGGCTTCTTTGGTAATGGCATTCAATCCGTTCGATACGGCATCATCTTGTGCAATACCTGTGATACCTGCAAATGATAAACAGATTATGCACATAAAGAAAAATGTTTGTTTCATTTCTTTATTATTTGTGTATTAAACGAATATTTAAAAATAATGGTTATTTTGAAAAAACAGTTATAAAAGACTGGAATAGTGTAAGACTGAAATCCCGACAGGTCGGGACTGGAATACTGGAATACTGGAATACTGGAATACTGGAATACTGGAATACTGGAA
>CAZRHW010000295.1:0-4558 GCA_964599785.1 uncultured Bacteroides sp.
ATCGAATATAATTGCATACAAGG
This sequence comes from uncultured Bacteroides sp., assembly GCA_964599785.1. Taxonomy (GTDB): domain Bacteria; phylum Bacteroidota; class Bacteroidia; order Bacteroidales; family SM23-62; genus LJUQ01. The sequence goes on from CAZRHW010000295.1 coordinate 24, forward strand.
CCGGATTAAAAAATGCATGGACTTTTGATTTAGGTGCAGCCTGTTCAGGCTTTCTTTTTGCGCTGCAGACAGGTACGCAATTTATCGAAAATGGTACATACAAGAAAGTAATCATTGTTGGGGCAGATAAAATGTCATCTATTACCGATTATACCGACCGAACAACCTGTCCTCTTTTTGGTGATGCAGGAGCCGCTGTTCTTCTTGAGCCAACAACTGAAGATGCAGGGATTATTGATCATATTTTACATACTGATGGTTCGGGAGGGAAATTCCTTTACCTTAAAGCCGGGGGGTCATTGCGTCCCGCTTCCCATGAAACAGTCGAAAACAAAGAACATTTTTTATACCAGGAAGGACAGGCAGTATTCAAATTTGCCGTCTCGAAAATGGCAGATGTTTCTATTGAGATCATGAAAAGACATCATATCTCATCTGATGACCTGACTTATCTTGTTCCCCATCAGGCAAACATGAGAATTATTGAGGCTGTTGCCCGGCGAATGGGATTGATAAAAGAAAAGGTGATGATCAATATTCAGAAATACGGCAATACAACTGCAGCAACAATTCCTCTTTGCCTCTGGGAATGGGAGAGCAAATTGCATAAAGGAGATAAACTGATCCTTTCGGCATTCGGGGGTGGATTTACCTGGGGAGCCATTTACCTTAAGTGGGCCTATGATCCTAAATCGTGAATCGTGAATTGGTAAATTGGTAAATTAGTGAGTGTGGGTGAGGGGTGTGAAGTACTTTATCTGCCATGGATATGATAGTCAAGGGGTGATGTCACAGCTATATTTTAATATTTTGAATCATAAAATTATTATTTTTTTTAGCAGATTCCTCAAAACTTAAAGAACTGAGTAAAACACATCTGCGAAATCTGCGGTATAATTTGCGAAAATCAGCGAGAAGCCTTTTATCACTTTCTAATCGATCCAAATCTATCTGATCTGTGTTATGACAAAACGCCACAATACAAGTGTGAAGGATAAAAGAAAGTCCGGTTCCCAACCGGAGGATATGAATTCACTAAATCACCAAATTACCAGTAAATCAAATGACCAATAAACAAAATTTAATATCTTTGGTGTTCTGAAAGATATTCATGAGCGTTCAGCATAAATGAATTAATAAAAAGAAGATGGCCAAAAATAATCATGAAACGGAAACAAACGGGATTAACATCATTGGAGTAGGAACTGAAATAAAAGGTGATATTATTTCGAATGGTGACATCCGTGTAGATGGAAGCCTGACAGGAAAGCTTTCGACCAGGGGTAAGGTGGTAATAGGTGTGACAGGGAAAATCAAGGGTGAGATAAACTGTAAGAACTCTGATGTTGAAGGCTATATCGAAGGTAAAATTACTGCTGTTCAATTATTGTCCTTAAAAGCCACTTCTCAGATACTTGGCGATATCGTGGCTGCCAGACTGGCCATCGAACCCGGATGCAGATTTACAGGTAATTGTGATATGAATGCCGGGAATATTTCTAATGAAGAAAAACAAAAAGTCGAAAAAGCCGAAAAACCAGCTGTCGGGGCTGAATAGTATTGCCAAATATTCCAGCCTGGCCTTTCAAATGATTGCCATAATCCTGGTGGGTGTTTTTGGAGGTATTCAGCTCGACAAAGTTGTACCCATGGATTTTCCGTTATTTACTGTCCTGTTTACAATTCTCTCGGTGATACTTTCGATGTATTATGCCATAAAGGACCTGATTTAGATGAAATAAGTCAATCATATGTCCATCTTTTCTACCCATCTGAAAAAATTCTTTACACTTTTATTTGTTCTCACTATTGTGATTTTTGCCTGTGGAATAATCCTGTTCAGGACTGTTTTAAAAGATTTTTATTTCATTGGATTTCCATTTCTCCCCTTGTTATTTTTTGGTATCACCCTTGCTGTTCATATTTATCTTCTCAAAATCAGCAGGGAAAATATCAGGAAATTCATTCCGGGATTTATCGGTACAACCGGATTAAAAATGATTATTTATTTTGCACTTATTGCATTATATTTACTGATTGATAGATCCAATCCGGTTTCATTCCTTATTTGTTTTCTTATTATGTATCTTTTATATACTATTTTCGAAATTGTATCAGTTTTACAGTATTTAAAAACAAATAAATAATAAGCTAAGTAATTAAACCAGGATATTAATATTTAAATATATTTAAAGCCGCACTGCGGCGCGGCTCTAAATAGAAGAATCTATAATACAATAACTTAGTTGTTTCAATCTCACAATAGGTTAAAACCTGATAGTTTTTACTATTTTTAGAATCAAATTCAAGGACATTTGTGAAGGTTTTTAAAACTATATTGTCATATCTTCTGGGTGCCCTTTTCTTTTTTCTGATTATTGCTGCCCGGCCGCAGCAACATGAACATGAACAACAACCGGGGCAATCAGAGGAACATTTAACAACAGGTGAGCACGAAGAAACATCTTCTGAAGAAAAGTTTGTGCCCGGGGAATTCATACTTGAACATATCGGAGATGCATATGAATGGCATATCCTTACATATAAGAATTTTCACCTGAGCATTCCACTTCCGGTCATTGTTTTCAGCCAGACAAAAGGTCTGAATATTTTTATGTTCAGTAAATTTCATCATGGCCATGAAACTTATAAAGATTTCAAATATGAGACGACTGGTGAGAATAAGGGCAAAGTAGTGGAGATCCTCGGTGATGGCAGTACTGTACCTCCCTTACTGGACCTTTCCTTTACGAAAAATTGTTTCGCTATACTGGTCACTGTTATCCTTATGCTATGGGTTTTTATTTCCGTTGCCAAAGCTTACCGGGAAAGACCAGGAAAAGCTCCTAGCGGCCTTCAGAACTTCGCAGAGCCAATCATAATTTTTATCAGGGATGAAATTGCCATTCCTTCCATAGGGAAAAAGAAATATGAAAAATATCTCCCTTTCTTGCTGACAATTTTCTTTTTTATCTGGATCAACAATATGATGGGATTGATCCCAATTTTCCCGGGAGGAGCCAATGTGACAGGGAACATTACCGTAACGATGCTGCTGGCACTCTTCACATTTGGCATTACGACTATTAATGGCAATAAAAATTACTGGAAGCATATCTTTAATCCTCCGGGAGTACCGTGGTGGTTGAAATTCCCGATTCCGCTGATGCCGATCATTGAGGTTGTAGGTATGATTACGAAGCCTTTCGTTCTGATGGTTCGTCTTTTTGCCAATATAACTGCCGGACACATCATTGGACTTGGCTTCTTTAGCCTGATATTTATTTTCGGACAGATGCAGGTGATACTGGGATATGCTGTTTCACCCCTTACAATTGCATTTACCATTTTCATGACCGTTCTCGAATTATTGGTGGCCCTGATTCAGGCTTATGTTTTTACATTGTTGTCATCACTCTATTTTGGGATGGCAACAGAGGAACATCATTGATAAAAGATAAAAGATAAAAGATAAAAGATAAAAGATAAAAGATAAAAGATAAAAGACAAAAGATAAAAGACAAAAGATAAAAGTGAGTGAGATTAATATTTTACGAGGAACGAAGTAAAATATTTAAATCGAACTCATCCCCGCGTAGGCGGGGAACTCAAGATAAAAGACAAAAGATAAAAGATAACAACCAGCTACTAAATTCATATTTTAAAACGAAGCGTTATGACTACAATGATGGTTTTATTACAGATTGCTGAATTAGCTAAATTTGGTGCTGCACTGGGTGCTGCAGGTACAGCCATAGGGGCTGGACTGGGGATTGGCAGGATTGGAGGTACAGCTATGGAAGCTATTGCGCGACAGCCGGAAGCTGCCGGTGATATACGGTCAAATATGATCGTTTCCGCCGCTTTGATCGAAGGGGTTGCCTTCTTTGCAGTGGTCGTCTGTCTGCTCATCCTCTTTATATAGAAGAGGTATTTTGCTGCACGATCAGCTTGAAATACTGATCGTGCGGCAATTTAATTAATCATTTAAAGTCAGAAAAAAATGGAACTGATAACCCCGGGAATAGGACTGCTTTTCTGGATGCTTCTTATGTTTGGGATCGTTTTATGGATGCTGAAAAAATTTGCATGGAAACCCATCATGAATGCCCTCAAAGAGCGTGAAATGTCTATTCAGGAGGCATTGATGTCGGCAGACAGTGCAAGAAAAGAGATGGAAAAACTCCAGGCCGACAATGAAAAGATCATGGCAGATGCCAGAGCCGAAAGGGATATGATTATCAGGGATGCAAAACAGGTAAAGGATAACATGGTCAACGAAGCCAAAGAACAAGCTGCTGATGAAGCCAGGAAGATCATTCGTGCTGCCACCGTTGAAATCGCAAACGAAAAGGCAGCAGCTATCAATGAATTGAAGAACAAAGTTGCTGAACTATCCATAGAGATCGCCGAGAAAATACTCAGGGAAAAACTTGCAGATAGGGAAAAACAAAAAGAAATGATCGAAAAGCTCATCAAAGAGATAAACCCTAATTAATAAGCATTAATCGAAGGATCACCACAGCAGGAAATAT
>CAZRHW010000296.1:0-3605 GCA_964599785.1 uncultured Bacteroides sp.
TAAATAAATATTCTGAATCGATCCTCTTGTTTATTGACTTACCCCCGCCCTCAGTAGTCATCTGATATTCAGGATGCTGTTTCTGCTGGTTCACCTTCAGCAGTTTTACATCCATCCCGGAAATTTCCGGTTATTAAATGGTTCTATTATTCACAATCAAAATAAAAATAAAATGTACTTACAAAATTTAAATCATGACATAGTACCCGGTCTGCAATTTTGTACTGTTTTAAAAGACCGGAATCATCTTGAAATAGATAAAGTAGATTATATCAGAGACATACATAAGAATGTACTGATTATCCTGGCTGAGAGTAACAGGATGATAAACAATAAAGAAGTATATGTTTTTTTAAGGGGGAATATACTGATTATTGAGGCTTCCATGCTTGTTACGCTGGACAAGCCCATCAGGACCCATCTGGTAGAAAGGGAAATACGTGAAGAATTCGAGATGGGAGCTACCGAGGTTGGATCTACCGAGATCAGGCTGAATAAGAATTGTCATTACGATGTTGTTTCATTCAGCATGATCAAACCAGGCCTGTTAAAGATTATTCTCAATTATAGAACAGTTGGATCATTAAAAAATTAATTATTAATTAAATAGGAGGACTAAAAAATGAAACGATTTCTTAAACTGATAGCTGCTTCGGTTATTGGAAGTGCGCTTACGATCGCGGTTTTTATGCTGACCGGGATCGACAAAAATGAAATAAATTTTACAAAAGGGCAAAGCAGTTTGCCTGTGCACAGGGCTGTATATACTGTCAAGGAGAGCGGGGAGGTGGTTCCCCTGGATTTTACCGGTGTGTCAAAAGAAGTTATGAATTCGGTCGTACACATCAAATCGACCAGGAAAATAAAAGGGGACAGGCGGGCATATTATAGTGATCCTTTTGGTGATCTGTGGGGGGATGATTTCTTCAAATTTTTCTTTGGTGAACCCCCGCAGGAAAGACAACAAAGGATTAACCCGGAACCTTACATCGAACAGGGTACAGGTTCAGGGGTAATCATCAGCAGCAATGGTTATATCGTTACAAATAATCATGTGGTGGCTGATGCCGACGATATTGAGGTAACCCTTTATGATAATGAGGTTTATAATGCAAAAATCATTGGCACCGATCCATCGACAGATATTGCATTGATTCAGATTAAAAGTGACGGACTGCATCCGTTGTCAATAGGTAACTCAGATGATGTGGAGATTGGTGAATGGGTGCTGGCAATAGGGAATCCTTTTAACCTGAACTCGACGGTTACGGCAGGGATCATCAGTGCGAAAGGCCGTAATATTAACATTATCAACGATAAATCAGCCATTGAAGCATTTATTCAGACGGATGCTGCCATCAATCCCGGAAACAGTGGTGGCGCACTGGTTAACCTGAATGGCGAGCTGATTGGCATTAACACGGCCATTGCCAGTCCTACCGGAGCATATACGGGATATGGCTTTGCCGTACCCGCAAACATCGTCAGCAAAGTTGTAGAAGATATGATGAAATACGGAATGGTTCAGCGGGCTTATCTCGGTGTACTGATCCGTGATATTGACGGTGATCTTGTTAAAAAGGAAAACCTTAAGATCAATGAAGGTGCTTATGTCGACAGTCTGACAGAAAACAGTGCAGCACTGGAAGCCGGGATCAAAACGGGAGATGTTATTGTAAAAGTGGATGAGAAAACGGTTGTTAGAACGGCTGACTTGCTTGAACAGATCGGAAGGCACAGACCCGGTGATGAGGTAGTTGTTACAATCAACCGGTCAGGTAAGGAATTTTCCTACAAGGTTGTCCTGGCAAATCAGAAAGGTGTGAAAAGGCTAATTGCTAAAGACAAGCAGGATGTCCTGGATGTTCTTGGTGGTACTTTCGAAAATCTTGATGAAAATGCCGCAAGAGAGCTTGGAATTGAAGGCGGTGTGGTCGTTAAAGATCTTCATAATGGCGTTTTGTCCAGTCAGACCGATATGAAGGAAGGATTTATAATCACCGGTGTTAACAAAGTAAAGATCAATTCGGTCGATGACCTGAAAAAAGAACTGAAAGATGCCAGTGGTGGCGTCCTGATGGAAGGGATCTATAAGAATTATCCGGGTGAGGTGTTTTATGCTTTTGGTCTGGAATAAGCGGGAAAGCGTATAAGCGTTAAAGCGTTGAAGCGTTAATGCGTTAATGCGGGGAAGTGGATAAGGGGATAAGCGGATAAGCGGGAAAGCGTTGAAGCGTTAAAGCGTTGAAGTGTTGAAGCGTTAATGCGGGGAAGTGGGAAAGAGAATAAAGATTAAAGGATTGAAATGGTGATTTAAAAAAGTGTGTAGGTGTGAATTTGTAAAAGTAAAAAAGTGTAAATGTGTTACTCAATCATGCATATGCACGTTTCACACCTTTGTATTTTATTATCTTTCCACTTTTCAGCTTTTACACCTTTGCATATTATTACCTTTCCAATTTCCAGCTTTCGTGCCTTTTCATCTTCAGGTTTTTACCTGTCTGTCCGCAATGATAACAAGACGCATCCTTTTTACTGTTGGAATGTGGATTTATGAGCAGTTAAATTATTTTTTATCAGTCAATTAAAATCAATATTAAAAATTAACAATCATGAAAACAAAAAGAAATCATTTCAAAATATTATTTTCCGGAGTTATCGCTCTGATCCTGATGTACGGCTGTAAAACCGGTACTCCCGGGGATGCAGTCAGAACTGCGATGGAAGAGGAATTGATTAAAGAAAAAGCAGAAAAATACATTGAAGAGAATAAAGTGCCGGCTGTTGTGGTGGAGGAATTTGCTAAAAACCATTCTGATTCCATAGAAAGACAATGGCTGGTTTATGAACAGGAACCAGGAAAAGAAATCAGTGTAAATCTTCCCGAAGTTTATATTGTAGCTTTTCAGAAAGCTGATCAAAACTACAGGACTAAATATTCCAGGGAGGGTGATGTTATTGACAGAATCCGTCTGAACGATCTTTCGGTCCTGCCGGATAAAGCTCTGGATATTCTTCAGAAGGGTGATTATAAAGACTGGAAGATTGTCGGAGACAGTTTTGAAACACTGGATAAAATTACAACTCAACCGACAGGTTTTATTGTCAGGGTGGAAAAATCCGATCAGACCAAAAGGTTATTTTTTGATCTGCAGGGGAATATTGTGAAGATCCAGAAGATTTCCGGATAGACTTTGAAATCTGTTCATTTTGAATGGATTACAATTTCTTTAAGAAAAAGGACGGATAACTTATCCAGGTTTAATATTTAATAAGATGAGGTTGTATCAAAAGCCCTTTGTAGTCCTTTGAGTTTACCTTTGTGTACTTTGTGGTTAATATAACTTTTGCTGAACCACAAAGGATCGCAAAGTACAACACTAAGTCACACAAAGGAAGTAAAGACAATAACTAACTTTTGATACACCCTCATTTTTTTATTCAAAATTATAGATTCTTCCGATTAGAAATTTCTATCAGGTAGTCGGGACAGGCGGACCTTTCTATATCGAAATATTCACACATGCCAATTCACTATTCACGATTCACCATTCACGATTCACCATTCACGATTCACCATTCACGATTCACCATTCACGATTCAC
>CAZRHW010000296.1:3705-4555 GCA_964599785.1 uncultured Bacteroides sp.
CATTCGCCAATTCACTATAATTTTTCTTATTTTAGGCTTTTCATTATGCCTTTATAAACCATTCAATAAATTTTAAATCATGGAAAAATCAATTAAGCCTGACAAGAAGTATTTCAAAAAAAGCATGTGGGTACTGTTAACGGTCACCGGTGTGTTATTGCTGTCAGCCGGCATTCTGCACCTGATCTTTTACCTTACTATTAACGAGCCGGAAGCAGTATATGTCACCTGGATTGTAACTGCTGCAGTAATTCTGGTGATGTGGATCATCAGCCTCCCGATTATTATTTACTGGATAAAGAATCTTAAATATGTAATTTATGATGACCGAGTATCTATACACAAAGGCATCGTGACGAAGACTGTGCAAAACATTCCGTTTCGTGCCATCACTGATTTTGCGCTTGTCAGGACCCTTTATGACCGTGTCCTGGGGATTGGGTCCATTAAAATACAAACTGCCGGCCAGTCGGCTCAGTCTGGATCTCCATATGAGGGGAGCTTATCAGGTCTGGCAGACTATGAAGCTTTACACAATGAGCTACGGGCAAATATAAGGTCATTGCATCCGGTAGCTGAGTCTGTAACAACTGCCGAGCCAAGCAAGATGCCGCGTGAAAAATTGCTGGAAGAGATACTGAAAGAGTTACAGGAGATACGAAAGGAGTTGGGGAAGGGGTCGTGAGTCGTGAGTCGTGAGTGGTGAGTGTGAGTGGTGAATCGTGAATCATGAATCGTGAGTTGTGAGTTGAAAATTTTAAACCGAAACAAAAACAAGAAAGCGAAAGACGAAACAGAATCGAAATAGCGAAACAGTAATTTAGACGAGATCCCTCCTCGCTGCGCATCG
>CAZRHW010000297.1:0-4541 GCA_964599785.1 uncultured Bacteroides sp.
CCTGTTGATCATCACCGTGGTTTTCGGAATCGGGTTTTCAGCATCCGGATGGATACGGATCGGCCTGATTGTAATTTCCACCCTGCTATTCCTGACATTCATGATATCCACCGGTCTTCTCATTTCATCTCTTGTACGCAATTCTTCAGTATCACTGCTCCTGTCAACATGCCTGTGGATCATATTATGTGTGTTACAACCCAACCTTAACAGTTTTATCGCTTCCGCTGTAATAGATGTACCCTCTAATGATAAAATTGAAGAGGCCTATAATAACCTCTGGTGTGAGTTTTCGGATAGATATGAAGAACTCTCAAAACAGGTCGAATCAAAAATACCTCCCGGTCGACAAAATGGCAATATTATGAATTGGCTTGGCACTGATGGTAAATATGCAGTTATGGACGGATCGACTCCTCTTTTGTTAAGATTCCTGTATACCACACAGGAAATAGAACCCTTACGGCAGAAATATGCTGAGAGAGAATGGAATATTTACAGACAGGAATATCTGCCGTATCTTGAAAAACAATACAGGATCCAGCAGACCCTAGACAGGTTTTCACCCGCAGCCATATTTTACTCATTGATGGCATCGCTTTCCCGGACAGATGTTCGTCATTACGAACATTTTCTTGAAGAATTGAGAAACTACCGGAGTACTCTGATGTCATACCTGAACAATGACAGGAAAATATTCTCGGACCATGCCAATGAATATTTCACACAACTGGATATGGATGAAATCTATCACAGTCAATATGATATAAGGGAAGAAAACGGAACGGCTTTCGGGTTTTACAACAGTCCGCCCCTCAATCTTTCAGGGATCCCTGCATTTCAATTTCGGAATTTAAAATTGCAGGATCATGTCAACGATCTGTTAACAGGTATTTTACTTTTACTGACTTATTCCCTGATCGTTATGCTGATCTGTATGAGCAGGTTTATGAAATATGATGTGCGATAATAAGAATAACCATGATAAGAAAGATATTTTTTAAAGAGATCCTCCTGAACCTGATTTCATTCCGGTTCCATATCTTACTGGTTGTTTCTGTACTGATATTTACGGTTAGCGGGTTATTATATGTAAATATATCTGACACCCGGCAGGATGATTTTATAGCGAAATATAACAAGCAAACCGGCGGGTTGCATGAGCGTTCGGCTCACCTGAATGACCTGGCAATGTTCCCGCAGTATCTGATCAGGATGCCGAAATCCGGGGAGATCATTTCCCTTGCCGGGGAACAGGATCTTCCCGATTTAATATCGTTCGATGCATTCTGGCTGGGAGGATTTGACAGTAAGAAAGAAATATTTTCCGATATCGACAGGTATAATTATATGTTGACTAATTTCATTCCGTCCGACTGGATTTTTATTGCAGGAATCATCCTGAGTTTTTTTATCCTTGTGTTGACATTTGATGCTTTTTCCGGTGAGAAACAAAGCGGCACATTAAAACTCCAGTGTGCATATCCTGTATCAAGGCTTTCTGTTTTTATTGCCAAATACCTCGCTTTTCTTGCGCTGATAACCATTACATTCCTGTTGGGGATCACCATCTGTCTGATAACCATAAGCCTGGCATCATCATTCCGGATTGTATTGCCTTCCGTTGGTCAGATTATTGCTGTAATATCAGTCTCCCCGGTATATTTTTCAGTTTTTATCCTCCTGGGATTATGGTTTTCATCTGTTACGGAGAAACCTGCCACTTCCCTGGCTTATTCACTTTTTACATGGATGATGCTGGTTATTTTCATCCCTTCCGGGATGGCCATGCTGGGTGAAAAGCTCCGTCCGATACCCTCTGCTTTTGAACACAAAGAGAAAATGAACACCACGGAAACAGAGATCTGGGATAATGCTCCCCAGAGAGCCCAGAGCTATGGCCCGCCGAGGGCCTGGGGTGGAAAAGTCTATCCATACATGGACATGAGAAAAAAGGTAATAGATGAGATGGATGCCGTAAGGAACGAATATAAAGTGATCAGGTTTAACGATCAGCTGCGCCAGGCAAAAATGGCGATCAACCTGGGCAGAATTTCACCATATGTACTATTCAGGAATATATCCGAATGTATTGCCCAAAACGGTTTGCATGATTTTTAAAATGATTTTGTACTGGTCGTCAATCATCGCCGGATCTTTCGTGAGTTTATCGAATCCAAAGACAGGGAGGATCCCGACAGTTATCATTTCGTGAATTCGTGGCATCCGGAAACCTATTCATCCGCACCTGTGAATTTTGAGGAAATACCCATCCTCACTGAAACCAGGCAGAGACCTCTTGCTGTTTTAGAAGATGCTGCCATGGATATAAGCCTGCTGATATTATTTAACCTGGTCATTCTGATCTTTGGATGGATCGGATTTTTGAGGTATGATGTAAGGTGAAAATAAAAAGAAAGGCTAAGGCTGAGGAACAATGGAATTCAGATTGAAGATTAACGATATTTGATTTAAGAAGGTTTATTACTTCAAAAATCTCAAATCGTTAATCATTAATCTTAAATCAAAAAAAATGACCGGAACATTCATTAAAATAGAAATCGTCATTAACCTTAATCATAAACACCATGTTACAAGCAATTGATCTCTCAAAACGTTACGAAGACGGGAATCTGGCTTTAGACAGCCTGAACCTGGAAGTAAATCCCGGCGAAATTTTCTGCCTTTTGGGCGCTAACGGAGCCGGGAAGACTACGGCCATCAACCTTTTTCTGAACTTTATCGATCCCACCGGCGGACAGGCCCTGATCGACGGTATTGATGTGACCAAAGATCCACTGGAATCGAAAAAGTACGTATCCTATGTATCTGAGAATGTAATGCTTTATGGCAACTTTACTTCCCGACAGAACCTTGATTTTTTTGCCAGGCTCGGCGGTAAGGAAAATATGACAAAAGAAGATTACTACATGCACATGCGTCGTGTTGGATTACAGGAAGAAGCTTTCGAAATGAAGGTCAAAAAACTTTCCAAGGGGATGCGGCAGAAAGTAGGACTGACCATCGCAATCATCAAGGATGCACCGAACATACTCCTCGATGAGCCAACGGCCGGTCTCGATCCCAAGGCTGCCGCCGAACTGTTGAAGATCCTCGCCGGACAACGCGACCAGGGCAAGGCTATCCTCATGTGTACCCATGATATCTTCAGGGCGAAAACCATTGCCAACAGGGTCGGGATCATGAAAGAAGGACGCCTGGTGATGGTCCGCACATACGAGGAATTCATGGAGGAAGACCTCGAAAAGATATATATGGATACCTGAAGGTCCTTTACTGGGAAAATTGCAAAATGGAAAAAATATAGAATTCAAAAACAAAAACCCAATGAAAAACCTAAAAATAATATTTCTCCATGAGATCAGCCAGCAGGTCAAATCGTTTAAATTCCTTCTTACGATCATCCTGGCTGTCATTATCACCTTTGCATGTACCTACGTGCAGGTGAATGATTTCAGCGACCGTTATGATACCTATAACGAAGCAAGGAACACTGCGAATAACCTGAGAAACACTTTCCTTGTTTTTTCCGAATTTCAGATACCGGTGCTGATACCTCCGAATCCGCTGTCGATCTTTTCAAAAGGGTACGATGAACAGGCCGGCAACAAGATTGTCTTCTCCATCCTCGACCTGCCGGAACTACAGACAATCGAGCAAAAATCCAATCCTTTCCTCTCTATCTTTTCTAATTTCGATATCGTAAACATCGTTGGCATCATACTGAGTATCATGGCAATTTTCATGGTGGCGGATGCGATCTCGGGGGAGCGCGAGGAGGAAATGCTGAAACTGGTATTCAGTCACCAGGTCAGCCGCCCTGTATATTTCCTTGCCAAATACCTGGGAAGCCTGGTCATTCTAACCATCCCCCTCCTGCTGGTTTTCCTGATCACACTGTTATATATGCAATTCCACCCTGTCATTCAGATGGATCCTGCCGATTGGGGCAGGATATTAGAAGTATTTATTTCCTGTCTGTTGTATTTATCGGTTTTTATCCTGATCGGATTGATGATCTCTGCCATTTTCTCATCCGGTGCCATTTCTATCCTTGTCGGATTGATCGTGTGGCTTTTAATGGTAATGGTATATCCCAATACGGTTGATTATATCATTGCCCAGGCAGTGAATATCCCGACAACCGAAGAGCTGAGGGCATCCCTGCAAAAAGTCAGGGAGGAAAGAAGCGTTGTTTATGCAGAAAACAGGGAAAAATGTGGATTTCCTCAGGGTTTTAGTTGTTGTAATTGCTGGACGGAAGAAGGTTTTTGCAGACGACTGTTTGTCACTACAAAAGATTATTACAAAGCTGCCGAGAAACAGGTACAGCTTAACCTGCCGGTACTGTTCGAATACCAGGATAAAGAGCTGGATGTGAAAGATGATTATAACAATAGCCTCTTAAGGCAAAAAGTAGTTGCCGGATATTTTAAGTTTCCCCTGCCGAATACCCTTCTTGAAAACGCATCATCCAAAGCTTCCAATACCGATTACAGGACCAGGATTGTGAAGATACA
>CAZRHW010000298.1:0-4533 GCA_964599785.1 uncultured Bacteroides sp.
CATACCGGTTCAGCATTGGGAAAAAAACACTGGGCAGTGTAGGCCTTTCCCTGTTTAATGTATATGGCCGTAGTAATGTCTGGTACCGGGAATTTGATATTGAAGACAATGAAATCGTTATTATGGATGTAAACACCCTTGGATTTACACCGAATCTTTTTATATCAATTAAGTTCTGAACCATGTTAAAAAAACTGGTCCCGATAATACTCCCGTTCATGCTTTGCGGATGTTTCAATACAGAGCTTGAGTTCAAAGATCAGCACCTTATTATCGTTGAAGCTTACATCTATTCAGGAACAAACCTTACCAATATTAATCTGACCAGCATGATCAGTTTTGGTAATGATTCGACAGGTGGGGAAGGTATTGACAACGCTGTGGTCACACTCTCGAAAAATTCGGGTATATGGTTGCTTCGATCTAATCCCGACCTGCCTGGAAATTATATACCGGAAGAAGATATTCCTGTTGTACCGGGAGATACTTTTCAGCTTACTGTTGAGGTGGATGATATGATGCTGCATTCAAGCACGGTGGTACCTGATCTGCCCCCTGAGATAAACCTGTCGGCCGGCTTCATTTATATTCCCAAAATAGATGATCCCCGGGAACAGGGGCAGATCGATTTTCCCGATCCTGTAGAGCTTACATGGGCAAATCCGGATAAGAAATATTATTATTTCAGGATTGAGAATATTGAAACTGATCCGGAATCCATTAGGCCCGATCCGCCCGCTAATATGCCTTTTGCAAGGGGGGGGTATGCATTTCAAATGTTCACTCGTCCGGTTAATAATGAATTATACACGATAACTTCCAGGGAACTCACCCATTTTGGCACGCATCGGATAATCGTATACAGTGTCAACCAGGAATATGTGAATTTATATGAGACTCAGGAGCAGGACACCCGCAAGCTCAATGAGCCCTTCTCAAATATTGACAACGGCCTCGGGATTTTTACTTCGTTCAGCAGCGATACCCTGTATTTTGAGGTTATCCCGGTATATGAGTGATCTATGATGGTTCAATTTCTGTCAGGTGAATGATATAAGGAATGTTAATTATGGCTTTATTGCAAAATCCTGATAAACCGTTTCTTTATCTCATAAAGGAGAATTCAACAGGAGCCATTATTTTTATCGGAAAGGTCGGAAAACCAGTATACTCGTAGCTTATAGTGCTGTATGTCAGGGAAGTAAGAGAACGGAGCCGACAATCAATTTAAATGACGGTTTAACAAACGATAAGGTACACATCCGGTATTTTATTCATACCGCAGTGATTCGGCAGGATTTACCCTGGCGGTCTTTATGATCTGTGCACTCACAGTGAGGATGGCAATCATGACCAGCAGGAAAACAGGGATGATAAAGAACCACCATCCGATCTCTATCCTGTAGGCAAAATTCTTCAGCCATCCGGACATGATCAGGTATCCGGTCCCAAGGCCGACAGGTATGGCGATGAGGATCTGTATCATAAAAAACCTGGTAAGCAGCAGGATGCAGTTCATGACAGATGATCCCATTACTTTGCGGATCCCTATCTCACGGGTTCTCTGCATGGTGGTGTAAGACGACAGTCCGAACAGGCCCAGGCAGGCAATCATGATCGCAAGCAATGAAAAAAGGTTCAATATTTTTCCGAACTGAAGTTCATTTTTATATTGTTCATTGTAATAATCATCCAGGAAAAAATATTCATACGGATTCCCGGGGAAAAATGTTCTCCATTGAGCTTCGATAAAGTTTAAGGCTTTCTGAATATTACCCGGATTTACCCTGATGGAATAATAGTTGTTCGTATTTTCAAAGAACCTGAAAATCAGCGGTTCCTGGTTCACTTTCAATCCTTCCTGGTGATAATTCTTTACCACTCCGACAATGCTGAAGGTATCTCCCCAAAAAAAGATCTGCCGGTTCATGGCTGATGCATAATCTTCAAATCCGAGAAGTTTGATGGCGTTTTCATTAAACAAAACCGTTTCAGAGTTCCGGCCGAATTCCTTTGAAAAATTTCTTCCTTCAACGATGGATAAGCCATAGAAATCAACGAAATCATAATCGATCCCTATGATACGGTATTGATTTGTCTCGTCCTCTCCCTGTGAAAGCAGCCGGATGCCTCCTGCGTTCCATAGCGGTTGCCTGCCGGGTACCGCTGTGGAGGCTGTGATCATTTCGATGTCACTGTTCCGCAAAAGCTCCGCTTTGAAAGCATTGAATGTCTCGGCATATGTGGAATCATTCACACTGGGCCCTCTGAGCACGACAGTATTATCAATGTTGACACCCAGGTCGTAGTGCTGCATGTAGGAGATCTGCCTGAAAACAACGAGCGTCCCGGAAATCATCAGAAGGGAAAGTGAAAACTGGATAATCACAAGTACCCTGCGCATTCCCATCCCGCCGACCTTCAATTCCTGTGATCCCTTAAATACCGTTGCAGGTTTGAAGGAGGACAGGACGAATGCCGGATAAATACCGCTGATCAGTGCCCCGGCAATAAAAATGCCCGATATGACTCCCCAGAAACCGGCATTTGAGTTTAGTGAAAAATCAAGTTTTTCACTGAAAAAACCGTTGAAAAAATCGCTGAAAAGCTGTACCAGGATAAAAGCCAGGAAAATAGCCAATAGGTTAACCAGGACCGACTCCAGGAGAAACCGGGTTATGAGTTGATTCCGTGATGCTCCTGCAACTTTCCGCATGCCTGTTTCACGGGCTCTTTCAAGTGACCGTGAGGTTGAAATGTTGATATAATTGATCCATGCAATGACAACAAGAAATATGGCTATGATTAACAGTGCAAATACCGACCTGGCATTACCGTTTACTTCCGCTTCAAACATATAATCGGAGTGCAGGTGTATGGATTTCAAAGGCTGAAGATGAAATACAACACCTGCATTCCACCGTTCAAGGTCCTGCCCGATTTCCTTCTCGACAAAAGCGGGTATCTTCGCCTCGAATTCTTTGTAGTCGGTGGATGGGTTGAGCAGGATATAATTGAAAAATGCATCCCACTGCCATGCAGTATTGATATTCTTTCCCTGGAACCGTACAAGGGTTTCCCATGAAACCAGTATATCCGGTTTGAGATGGGAATTCACCGGCACATCCCTGAAAATACCGGTTATCATCAGCTCCGGGCCCCCGTTAAACCTGAGGCTTTTTCCAATCGGATTCTCATCGCCAAAATATTTTCTTGCGGTGGTTTCAGATAAAACCATTTCCATACTGTTCCGCAGGATAGTATTTTTATCACCTTCCACAAGGCTGAATGAAAAAACTTTAAAAAATGATGTATCGGCAGCATAAATATTCTCCTCCCGGAAATTTTTGTCACCATAACTGAATACGCCTTCCAATTTTTGAAACCGTGTGAAATTCTCTACTTCCGGAAAATTCTCAAACAGGGCCTGTCCCACGGCGGAGCAGCCTGCGGCCCACTGCGTGGTTATCACGCCCTTATTATAGCGGTCCTGCTGTATCCTGAAGATCCGGTCACCCTTTTCATGGAAATTGTCATAACTCAGCTCATATCTGACATACTGGATGATCAGGATAAAAGCGGTCATGCCGATGACAAGACCTGCTATGTTGACAAAAGTAGAGATGGGATTCTTGAGAAGACTCCGGATAGCAACCTGGAAGTAATTTCGTAACATTCTTTGGAAAGATTCCTAAGATCTGAATATTTGTCATTTATCGGTCCCGCCATAAAAATTGGGCGGGTGTGAACCCGACTAACTTGTCAGACCGTAGTTGGTTTATATTTTTAAGTTTATTTGTTATACTGCACACCGCCTTGTTTTTATGGCGTGGCTTGTTTTAATTAAAATAACCACTTTTTTCAATTATTTCATTTGATTTCAATTCGCAAATCTCTTCCAGTTTCATCCCTTTCCTGATACATTCTTCAATAATTCGATAACCTGCAAAGTATGCTGTTTTTTGCACAAATCCTTTTGGAGGTTTTGCAAAACTTCCATCTGATATATATCTTATAAATAGTTGCATCGTAGTATCGTTTAACTCAAGCTTTATTGAATCTTTTATTAATTGCTCGTTTTCCATACACCAGTTAAATGAATTTTCAGGCATAAAGGGTACTGAGTTTGAAACTTCAATATCCTTAATGAATAGATTAGTCAGATACACAGCCATTCCTTCATTAACAATTTCTCTCTTTAAGCTTAATGATTCATCCGGTCTTCTGTCAAAATGCAGTATATGGCCATATTCATGGGCCATGATTTTTTCAACATCATCCGGATTGATCCACATGGAAATATAGATTGTATTTTTGTCTTCCTCCGGTACTACAAAACAACTGCTATAAGGTAAGAAAAAGCATAAATCAACCTGTTTATTACTTTCAGGAGGTAAAATGGCATGGGCCATTATTATGATTGAATCATATAAATAATTGAGAGTTTTGGTATCATATTGAGTAAGGAAATGTTCATAATCTTCTATTCTATAATTCCTGATGTCCTTTGGAAAATTTACTGAATCAATTACT
>CAZRHW010000299.1:0-3510 GCA_964599785.1 uncultured Bacteroides sp.
ATTTTGAACAGCTTGTGTTGCATGAATTCAGGCACGTGATTCAGGTTGATAAACTGGACCAGGGAGTAACCAGCGCACTCAGATTCATCCTGGGAGAGCAGGGGCAAGGTGCAGTGGCAGGATTAATGCCATTCTGGTTCATCGAAGGAAATGCCGTGGAGGCAGAAACCCTCCTTTCACATACCGGCAGGGGAAGATTACCCGGCTTTGAAAAAGAAATAAAAGCCCTCTTACTTGAAGAGGAGAAAATATATCCATATGAAAAAGCATATTATAGATCATATAAAGATTTTGTCCCCAATCATTATGAATATGGATACCAGATGACAGCTTATGGAAGTCGTAAATATGGCGTGGAACTCTGGGATAAAATGATCGATTTTACAGCAAAAAAACCTTATTCACTTTATCCTTTTTATTTTGGATTGAAGAAATATACAGGTTTATCGAAAAGCGGATTATATCGTGAAACAGTAACCACCTTAAAAAATCACTGGACAGAACAGGCTTTATCGCGCAAACCATCAACTTTTATACGGCTTAACCAGAGATCCGGAAAACAATATACCAGTTACCGTTTCCCGGGATATGTCAATGACAGCCTGATCTTTGCTGAAAAATCGGGGATGGACCAGATTGAAGAATTTGTGCTGATTGACAGAACAGGCAGGGAGAAGGTCATTCATGTGCCGGGATTCTATTATCCTGCCAATATTTCCCTTTCGCAGGGAATGATTGTCTGGGCAGAACAGATTTCAGATGAGCGATGGGAAAGAGAAAGCTATTCACTGATTAAATCATATGATCTGAAAACAGGGAAAAAGAAATTACTCACGCATGGTAGCAGGTATTTTGCACCCGAGCTTTCATCAGATGCGAAAAGAATTGTTACTGCGGAAATCAGCAGCTTAAATGAATATGCCCTGGTCATCCTGGAAACCGGGACAGGAAAGATTATAAAACGGATTGTCTCACCGGGGAATGAATATCTGCAATATCCCGTATGGTCTGCAAATGGAGATAGCATATTCGTGTCTTCTTTTGGGACAGATGGTAAAAGTATTAAAGTATATGATCTTCAGCTGGACAGGTGGGGAACGCTCTTCCATGCAAAATTTGAAGATATAGCAGAATTATCATCAGCACCCGGGTATTTATTGTTCAGGGGAACCTTTTCAGGTATTGATAATATTTATGCTCTTGAACTGAAAACAGCCAATTGTTACATGGTAACTAATTCAAAATTTGGGGGCTATTATCCACAATTATCTGCGAATGGCAAAAAACTTATTTATTCTGATTATACTTCGCAGGGATTTGATATTGTTGAAACGGATTTTGATAAAATTACACGCATCCCCATCGACACAGTTATCAATCACCGGGAGCAGCTTTACCGACCCACAGCAGGTGAAGAAGAACAGGTTCTTAATCCACAGGACAAACCCATTGAAAATTACCCTGAAAAAAGATATGGTAAACTGACAAACCTGTTTAATATTCATAGCTGGGCACCCTTTTATTTTGATTATGACAACCCGGATATTGAAAATCCTGCAATTTCTCCGGGGGTTTCTCTGGTAAGTCAGAACATGCTGAGTACAGCTTTTGCAACATTAAGTTATGAATACAACCTGGAACAGAAAGATCATTTCATTCATACGAGTTTTACCTATAAAGGATTTTATCCGGTTTTCCGTTTCAGGTATGATTTCGGAGGATTACCATTTATTGCCAATCCACCAGACGACAGTCAAAGAATGGAGACAGTAAGAACGAATATGAACTGGACCATCCAGGCCTATATTCCTTTCGACTTTACTTCCAATAAATTTGTAAGAGGCATGAGACCTACAATTGAAAGTCGTATCGCAGGATCATACTTGTGGTATGAAGATCAGGATGAGTACCATAAAGGTTTAACATTCTTCGATTACAGGTATTATGCTTATAATTATTTAAAAAAGTCGGAAAGGGATATATTACCCAGGTGGGGGCAGGTGGTTGATTTTCGCTTTGTTCATGCACCATGGAGCGGAGGTAATATCGGATCAGAATTAGCTTTACAGGGGACCCTTTATCTACCCGGATTATTAAGACATCATACCCTGAAAATAAGTATGGGGTATATGAAACAGAAAATAGAAAAATATATTTTAAATAATCTGATAAAGATGCCCAGGGGTTATGATCCATACAGATCGGAACAGTTTACAAAATTAACTATCGATTATGTGTTCCCGGTTATTTACCCCGATTTGAGAATATGGCATTTATTATATATCAAAAGGATCAAGGCAGCCATCTTCTATGATTATAGCAGAGGCCTCGATGTATATGTGCCTGAAGATAACGGTACGATTAAGGAAGACAGGTTGTTCCGGTCATCTGGCATAGAGCTGACTTCGAATTTTCACTTTGCACACTTCCTCTTTCCCTTTGATGCCGGTATCAGGTACAACTACCTGATAGATGAATCAAGATCAAATGCAGAACTAATCCTGTCAATTGATATCAGCTGGTTTTAAATTTTATGAGGATTTAGTATTTACTTTATTCTTCCCATAATCCGGGTCGTGGTATGACTTAATAATAATATCCTGAATTATTAAGTTTTTATTTCTGCGTTAATCTGCGACTTAATCTGCGTTAATCTGCGAGAAGCTTTTTAAAACCTTGCAATAGTAACAGATCCCTTTTTAAGTTTGATATACTCCCGGGATAAGTAGTTAATAATTTGGGAATTCTAATAATTACTGTTATTGAAAATGGAGAGACTAATAATTTCACATCTGCTATCAATAATAGCTAAAATTCCTTTTTAACTGTAATATAACCCGGATATTCAAGGTCTTTAGACCCCACCCGGATAAATGGTTTGATCTCTATACTCACCCTTGTCGGCTTCTTACTGGCATCGGCCAGGTTCAGTCCAAAATTAATCAGTGTATTTCTGGATTCTTTCTTAAATAGTTCAACAAGGTTTGTTTCGACTCTTACCGGTATTGTTGAGATCCCCCCAAGAGGAGGTATTTCAATCCGCTCTTCAACAGCTCCTGCAGCAACCTGAAGGTCATCAATAAAAGCAATATATTCCATCCGGTTCAATGATGCAGTAACAGGATTTGGATTTTTAACTTCAATATTCAGAATGAAAGAAAGAGGTAAATCACCAAGCAATATATTTTTAGCAATCTTTCCTGTTTCTTCAAGGGTGAATGCTTCAATACTGTTTATATCACTGATGTCAACACCTGCCAGAAGCGGATATTCCAGGGTACTCATCCTGAAATCACAATCAGCTAATGCAGTTAGCTCTTTCAGGTATGAACATGAATTCGGAAACAGGCAGATAAAGACGATGGCTGTAACTATAGGCACAAATGTTTTTTTCATATTTCCGGCCCTTTTTTATAAGTTTGTTGCTCCGAAATAACAATATAAATAATTAATAACGTGTTGTGCTATTGACACGGATAAGTTCATGACTTAGAGTTTATTTTTTGAAGA
>CAZRHW010000299.1:3520-4526 GCA_964599785.1 uncultured Bacteroides sp.
AATGTAAATAGTTAAAAATAAAGCGACGTGCGATTAGACCAAAGAAACTGATATTGAAATTTTTGTAGAGCTCCCGGGTACCCGGGACGGCTTTATAAAAAAAGCTAAAATTCAATTACATATTCGGATTAATTGCACAGGGATTAAAAATAAGAAAAAATCATTATAATTCGCACCTGAATAATGTGGAAGAGACTTCGTAATATCATCCATGAAAATTTATATGGTATACTGGGGACCATTGCCTTTCATATGATCCTGGTCATTATTTTCCTTGCGATAAAGATCTCTTCTACACGAAATCTGATTGACAGCCTTATCATGATAGAATTTGAGGAGTCTGAAATACAGCAAGATCCGGATTATACACCTACGGAAAGAGATATTGAATTTGAGCGTTATGTGGCAGACTATCTCGAGGATGCAAGAAGCAATATTCCTGTTAATGTAGCAGAAAGGGTTGATGAACAGTTGAGCACCGACAGGTATGTTGATGAAGTACAGGATGAACTGGATGAAAACCGAAATGAAGACTGGCTGAAATCCCAGGAAAGATTAAAGGATCTTCTGGACAGCAGGTCTGAAGATATGGTTGTTGAAAATGA
Organism: uncultured Bacteroides sp.; assembly: GCA_964599785.1. Classification (GTDB taxonomy): domain Bacteria; phylum Bacteroidota; class Bacteroidia; order Bacteroidales; family SM23-62; genus LJUQ01. Next base: position 4,126 of record CAZRHW010000299.1, read on the forward strand.
AGAGGAACAGTCATCAGTTGAGCCGGGAAAATTTGAAGGTAAGACAAATATATTCTATTCGCTTGAAAACCGTTATCATCTAAGACTTCCCGTTCCGGTATACAAATGTGAAGGGGAAGGGGTGGTTGAAGTACAGATCCTGGTGGATCAGAGAGGACTGGTTGTCCAGGCCCAGGTCCCTGATCTTGGAAGCACGATGAATGATATTTGCCTGGCTGGATCAGCAAAAGAAGCAGCCATGAAAACAAGGTTTAATTCAAATTTTAATGCACCATTAAGGCAACAGGGTACGATAACCTATTATTTTCAGGCGCAGTAATTTAAATCAACATAACAGATCAACTTTCAGATATTTAAAGAAGGAGCTATCATAAAAGTATCTTAAACCAATATAATCTTAG
>CAZRHW010000300.1:0-4517 GCA_964599785.1 uncultured Bacteroides sp.
GAGGGCGGAATGATGAATGATGAATGATGAATGATGAATGATGAATGATGAATGACGAATGATGAGTGATGAATGATGAATGATGAATGATGAGTGATGAATGATGAGTGATGAGGGCGGAATGATGAATGCTGAGTTTTTGTTTCATTATAAATTTTTATTCATTTCAAATTTTAGCTCATTTCAAATTATAGCTCATTTTAGTCATTTTTTATGAAAATAGGACTTTTCTTCGGCTCCTTTAATCCAATCCATATTGGTCATCTGGCAATTGCAAATTATATGGTCGAATTTACTGATATTGAGCAGGTATGGTTTGTTGTGAGCCCACAAAATCCTTTCAAGGAAAAAAAGAACCTGCTGGCCGAATATCACAGGTACGAGCTCGTTCTGCGTGCTCTCGGTGATGATCTTTCAATCAGGGCGACCAATATTGAATTCAGTCTGCCGAAACCCTCCTATACTATTGACACGCTTACTTACCTGTCTGAAAAAAATCCCGGGAAGGAACTATCCATTATAATGGGCGCAGATGGACTCGGTGCATTCAGGAAATGGAAGAACCACAATCAGATTGTCAGGTATTATCACCGTTATGTTTATCCCCGTCCCGGAACGGATCCGGGGAAACTCACCGACCTGGAAAATGCTACACTTGTTGATGCCCCGCTTATCGGGATATCCTCCAGTTTCATCAGGAAAGCTATCCGGGATGGCAAAGATATACGCTATTTTTTACCCGCACCGGTCTGGGAATATATACAGGAGATGAATTTTTACAGGTAACATGAAGCATGGAGCATGAAGCATGGAGCAGGGAGCAGGGAGCCCGTCTTCTCAGCCATATGACGGATTCGGCGGATGCCTCGATTCTAAAAATGTGTACTGCTGTTTAACAACGACTGAAGCACAATTGAATTACAAAAGAAATGCCTCAAATTACAAATGCCTCAAATGCCTTAATACAAGAAGAAATGACTAAAATTTGGAATACCTGAAATTTAAAATTGAATAACAACTGAAGTAGCATAAAATTGGTTATATGGCTTAATGGCTAAATGGTTAGTGACAATGTATGTTTAACTCTTTAACAATTTAACAATTTAACAATTTAACAGTTTAGCAATGTTACAATTGAATTATCTACCGAATTAACTACTGAAAATTATTCATATCTCAACGATTCCGCCGGATTTTGAAGAGCTGATTTTAAAGTTTGCAGGGTGGTAATAACAATGGCTATCAAAAGTGCCAGGAACGCTGCAACAACAAATACCCACCAGGAAATATCAATATGATAAGCAAAATTCTGTAACCATTTCTTCATGGCGAACCAGGAAGCAGGCCAGGCAAAAATGTTGGCAATAAGCACCCATTTAGCAAAGTTCAGATTTAATTGGTTGACAATACTGTACACCGTGGCTCCATGAACCTTCCTGATCCCGATTTCCTTGACTTTTTGTTCTGCGATATAGGAAGCGAGTCCGTATAATCCCAGGCAGGCAATAAATATGGCCAGCAATGAAAAGATCGTGAACAATTTTCTGGTACGTATTTCATTGTCATAAAGATGCTCATAATCATCGTCAAGGAAGGAATATTCAAAGGGAGTATCCGGAACGAATTCATTCCAGATTTTTTCTATTTCATTTATCGTTGACCTGATCTGGTCGGTTTGAAGCCTGATCGTAATATAATCCTCATTCCACCTGTAATAGCCCCCGAGAAGAAAAAGAGCCTGGGGCCTGATTTCCGAATGGAGGGATTCATAATGATAATCCTCAATCACCCCGATTACGTGGAAATTCCCCCGTTCACCTGACCAGTTATTGATTTTTTTACCTAAAGGATCCTCCCATGCCATTAATTCAACTGCTTTCTTATTAAGTACCACTGCGGAGGAATCTGTCGGAAAATCCCTTGAAAAAAACCTGCCTTCAGCCAGTTTAATATTTAATGTTTTAAGAAAATCATAATCACAAACACAAAGATTCAAAGTGAAACTTTCTTCAACATCCTCTGCCCCGAATCCGATATTCGAAAAACCTGTGCCGGGCAAAGAAGTTGATCCTGATACACTGAGAACTGAACCTTGCTTGCGTAATGTCTCTTTCAAAGGTTCTGCCTGATCTTCAAGGGAGCCGGGATTGTGAATCACAAGTACCTGTTCTTTATCAAATCCAAGTTCCTTATTCTGGAAGTATAGAAGTTGCTGGTAAACGGTCAGTGTTGAGATGATTAAAAAAATAGAAATAGCAAATTGAAGGATAACCAGGATATTTCTCATCCAGTAACCGCTTTTACCGGTACCCGGCTGTCCTTTCAGGATCATAACAGGTTTAAACGAGGATAATAAAAATGCAGGATATGAGCCCGAAAGAATACCCACAATAAGTCCAAGGATCAACAATGATGGAATTATTATCCAATTATCAAAAAAATGTATTTCCAGAGGGCGACCGACAAAATTCCTGTATGCCGGCATCATACTTTCAACGATGATGATCCCGATAACAAGGGCTATAAAACTCAGAAAAACAGATTCGGTAATGAATTGCCGGATGAGTTTGTTCCTGCCGGAACCCACTACCTTCCTCATCCCAACTTCCCGAACCCTGAGGGAAGATTTGGCTGTTGTCAGGTTCATAAAATTGATGCAGGCAATGAGCAGGATAATGAACCCAACAACTGAAAAAATATAAACATATGTTTTATTTCCGTTTGGTTCAAATTCTCCATTTAAATCAGAAGTTAAGTGTATTTCAGTTAATGGTTGTAAAAAGTATTCCCAGTAATTGCCTTTTGAGACCCATTCGTCAAAGGATTCCCCGCCCATATATTTCCTTGTAAAATCTTTAAGCTTGACTTCCAGGCTATCCTTTGAAGCTCCTTCAACAAGCAGCAGGTAAGAAATAAAGTTATTGGATGTCCAGCCTGTATTATTGATTAAGTCAGGAAAACTTTTCAATGAAACCAGGAAGTCATAATGGAAATGAGAATTTGAAGGCATATCCTCCGTTACACCGGTAATCGTAAACATGATATCTCCCAATCCATAGGAGAATTCCGCCTTTAAGACTTCACCTGTGACATCGGTCCGGCCAAAATATCTCATGGCAGTACTTTCAGAGATAACCATTGTATTAGGTTCGACGAGGACAGTTTCAGGACTACCATAAATCATGGGAATAGAGAAAATATTAAAAAAAGTTGAATCAACAGCGAAAAATTTTGTTTCGTAATTCTTCTTATCCTCATATATAATGGGGATTTGTCCGATGTTTAAAAACTTAACGCCCCGCTCAATTTCAGGAAACTCTTCGAGTAATTTAAGAAAAGTAATGGCAGATGAATATGTCTGGTGAATTTTAGTATCACCGATGGATGCCCTCACGGCTACTCTGTATATCCTGTCCGCCTTTTCATGGTAACTGTCATAACTGGTCTCATAGAAAACGAAAAGCATGATGAAAATGCTGCAGGCAATCCCAATAGCCAGTCCCAGGATATTGATAAAGGAGAAGCTTTTATACTTGATGATGTTTCTCCAGGCAATTTTAAGGTAGTTCTTAAACATAACAGGGTTGATGTATCTGTTGGTATATTATATCTAAAAATAAGAGGTTGTGCTGTTCAAAAGACGATAATAATATCATTTTATTGCATGTTCAGGAGGTATTCTCCTTTATCGTAAAATAAAACATATAAAATCAGATTTATAAATTACATAATGTGCTAAATAACAACTAAAAATAATAACGCGTTGTGCTATTAAGCCGAAGATATTTAAAATTGGATAATTGTAGAGCCGCGGCGCGGCTCTACAAAAAATAATCTATAAATCAATGACTTAACCTTTACAATAGCACAACAGGTTAAAAATAATAATTAAATGTGAATTGGGAAATTATTTGTGAGACTGACATTTTGTGAACGGAGTTAAACGAAATGCCAGGTCGAACACTCCCGATTACGAAGTGTAACCAGAGTGAATTGGTTAATTGGTAGAGGCGGGTAAATGGAGTGAGAACATACATACGATGACCTTGATTCTAAAGGCATTTTTCAGCTAATATTTACCTCTGAAGCACCGGAAAAAATGGCTAAAATGTATTAAATTTATACCGAAGTCACGTCAGCTTTAATTACAACTGGATAACATCATTCAGAAATGAAAAAAATATTGATCATACTATTGGGCTACCTCCTTCTGTTTATCATTCCAGGGATAAACATCTTTCCTGTATATTCCCAACAAATAAAGAACCAGGAAGAAATTGATACACAGGTGAAAAAATTCCTGGAAAGCAATAAATACAGCTGGCATGATATGAATATTCCGGCATCTGATGGTCAGATTTTATATGACCTGATTATCAGGAATGGTTACACAAAGGCTCTCGAGATCGGAACATCCACGGGTCATTCCGGTATCTGGATTGCCTGGGCGCTTAGCAAGACCGGGGGGAAACTGATTACTATTGATATAGATGAGGGAAGGCACAAAGAAGCGCTGG
>CAZRHW010000301.1:0-4516 GCA_964599785.1 uncultured Bacteroides sp.
CATGGAAAAGATGCCTTTTTTATCCCTGATAAATTCTGCAGCCAGCAATGCGCCGATAGCAAATCCTTTTCTGCTTTTTGCCGAATGTCTGATGGATAATGTATCGAAATCAGATTCATAAGTTATTTCATGAATACCGGGGATATTATTTGCCCGGATAGCTTTAACGGGGATAGTTTTTTCATCAGGCCGATCAGTGAGTTTCCATGCATGATAACGGGAAATCTTTTCGAGAAGGTCCTGTGCAAGTGAAATCGCTGTTCCACTGGGGGCATCAATCTTTTTGGTATGATGGATCTCTTCTATACGGGGATTATACTGGTTATAATTATTCATGATCCGGGCAAGATACCGGTTGAGGGCAAACATAACATTGACTCCAATACTGAAATTGGAAGCATATACAAGTGCCTGATTTTCCTTCAGGCATCTTTCTTTGACCTGTTCAAATTTATTCAGCCAGCCAGTAGTACCTGAAACAACAGGGATATGTGCATCGAAGCATGCGTTTATATTGTGGAACGCGGCTTCAGGAATTGAAAATTCGATAGCGACATCATGTCCGGTCAGATTTTTTGGTGTCAGATCAGACAGGTTTTCAACGTCGACGATCAGTCCTATATGGTGTCCTTTTTCGATAGAGGTTTCCTCAATGATTTTACCTATTTTACCGTAACCGATGATAGCAATTTTCATAATTAACAGGTTAGACAATTATATTCAGCAAGTCTTAAATTACTATACAAAAATATGTTCTTTTTAATTACCAGGTCAAAAGTAATAAAACCGCAAAGCAAAAAGGATTATCCATATCTGCTCTGCGGTTTTATTGTTCTATTAAGAAGCAGAGAAAAAAATCTTATATCAGATTATGATTTTACTTCATTCAGTACTGCTTCAAATGCTTTTGGATGGTTCATAGCAAGATCTGCCAGTACTTTTCTGCTCAGGGCAATATTTTTCCTCCTGAGTTTTCCCATGAATTCTGAATAGGACATTCCGTATTCACGTGATGCAGCATTGATTCTCTGAATCCAGAGTGATCTGAAATCACCCTTTTTCTTCCGCCTGTCGCGGTATGCATAAACCAAACCCTTTTCAAGGGTATTTTTTGCTACTGAATATACATTTTTCCTCGATCCAAAAAAACCTTTGGTTTGTTTCAGGACCTTCTTCCGTCTTTTTCTTGATGCAACTGTATTTACTGATCTGGGCATTTTTTTGATATTTATGAATGCAAGCGACCCTGTTTCCCGGATTAATGAGGATATGGTGCCATATCCGGTCAATAAATCCAGAGCAATCAGGATTCTTAGGTGCTATGACATTCTGGTTAAATGAAAAATCAAAGAACTTATTTATTTCATTCCGAGCAATTGTTTGACGTTTTTCAAATCAGTTTTATTAACTTCTCCGAAATAACCAAGATTCCTTTTTCTTTTCGTGGATTTTTTCGTAAGAATATGGCTCTTATAAGCGTGTTTCCTTTTAATCTTTCCTGTCCCGGTTAGGGAAAATCTTTTCTTTGCACCGGGATTTACCTTGACTTTCGGCATTGTTCAATTTTTAATAAATTAATAACCTGATGTGCGATTATCCAAAGCATTTGTTCTGAGAATTATAGCTGTAACTGGCTCAAAGAATTTTTCTTAAGGTTTATCCCATGGTCCAGCTCAAAGAAATATTTAGTATCAATATCTTCGGTTTAATTGCACTGTGTATAAAAAAAAGTCTATTTTTTCCCTTTTACTGATTTGGGTGAAATTAACATTGTCATCCTCTTGCCTTCAAGCTTGGGCAGTTGTTCAACCTTTCCCAGTTCTTCAAGATCCTGTGCGAAGCGCAGTAAAAGGATCTCTCCCTGTTCTGAATAAATAATTGAACGTCCCTTGAAAAAAACGTACGGTTTCACCCTTGCGCCATCTTCAAGAAATTTTTTCGCGTGTTTCAGCTTGAAGTTATAATCGTGATCGTCTGTATTAGGTCCAAAGCGGATTTCTTTCACAATTATTTTTACCGTTTTGGCCCTGATTTCTTTTTGTTTCTTTTTCTGCTGATACAGGAACTTCTGGTAATCAATGATTTTACATACAGGTGGATCGGCCTTCGGAGATATCTCGACCAGATCGAGTTCCAGATCGTCAGCCATTTCAAGGGCCTGTCTGAGCGGTACAATGCCGACGTTACTAATATTTTCGCCAACCACTCTTACCATCGGGGCCCTGATCTCATTGTTTATCCTGTACCTGGGTAGCTGATCCTTATTATGTCGCCCAGGCCGGTATGGTGATCCTGCTATTTGTAAGTCCTCCTTCTTTAGTTAGACATTTATTTAATATCGAGTTCTTCTTTTTCCTGGTTTTGGATGAACTCTGCAAATTGTTTTAACTTCATGGATCCTTTATCACCCTCTCCTTGTTTCCTGACAGAAACTGTTTCGCTTTGTTGTTCTTTCTCCCCAACGATCAGCAGATAAGGTATCTTCTTTAACTCATTGTCTCTTATCTTTTTACCCAGCTTCTCACTCCTTTCGTCAATCAGAGTGCGAATATCGGAATTATTTAGAAAATTTAAAACTTTTTCTGCGTATTCATTGAATTTTTCACTTACCGGAATGATGATCGCCTGATCGGGTGCAAGCCACAGTGGGAATTTTCCACCTGTATGTTCTATAAGGATAGCTATAAACCTCTCCATCGAGCCGAAAGGAGCCCTGTGGATCATAACGGGTCTGTGTTTCTGGTTATCTGCACCAACATATTCAAGATCAAAACGTTCGGGAAGGTTATAGTCTACCTGGATGGTACCCAGCTGCCATTTCCGACCAAGAACATCTTTCACAAGGAAATCGAGTTTGGGGCCATAGAAAGCAGCTTCACCGTATTCTGTTGTAGCTTTAAGTCCTTTTTCTTCGGTAGCTTCAATGATGGCACGTTCTGCTTTTTCCCAGTTTTCATCACTACCGATATATTTTTCCCTGTCATCCGGGTTACGTAACGAGATCTGAACAATATAATCTTTAAAATCCAGTGCATTAAAAATATAAAGTATAATATCTATTACTTTGATAAACTCCTCTTTTAACTGATCCGGTCTGCAAAATATATGGGCATCATCCTGTGTGAATCCCCGTACTCTGACAAGACCGTGCAGTTCGCCGGATTGTTCATACCGATAGACTGTTCCAAATTCAGCATACCGGACAGGGAGATCTTTATATGATCTGGGTTTATGTTTATACATTTCACAATGGTGGGGACAGTTCATAGGTTTCAGCATGAACTCTTCTCCTTCGACAGGAGTGGTCATTGGCCTGAACGAGTCTTTACCATATTTTTCGTAGTGCCCGGATGTAACATATAATTCTTTCTGGCCGATATGGGGTGAAATAACCGGCAGATAACCATGCTTTACCTGTACCTTTTTAAGAAAATTTTCAAGTTTTTCCCGCAGCATGGCTCCTTTAGGAAGCCACAGGGGCAGGCCAGCTCCTACTTTTTGAGAAAAAGTAAACAATTCAAGTTCCCTGCCGATCTTGCGGTGATCCCTTTCTTTCGCTTTTTCAAGCAGGTCGAGGAATTCGTCAAGCATTTCCTGTTTTGGAAATGTTATTCCATAAATTCTTGTTAATTGTTTTCTACTGATATCCCCTCTCCAGTAAGCGCCGGCAATATTTAATAGTTTGATAGCCTTGATTTTACCAGTATCTGGCAGATGTGGACCACGGCACAGATCCGTGAATTCCCCATGTTTGTATAAGCTGATAGAACCATCTTCCAGTTCAGAGATTAATTCTGTTTTATACTCATCACCTTTGTGTGAAAAAAAATCAAACGCTTCCTTTTTAGATATCTCACTTCTTTTATAAGCATTCTTTTTCCCTGCAAGTTCTTTCATTTTTGCCTCAATTCCCGGCAGGTCGGCATCAGTAATGACTTTGCCTTCCGGCAGGTCCACATCATAATAGAATCCCTGCTCAATAGGAGGCCCAATTCCAAACTTTGTCCCCGGGTATAAGTTTTCAAGTGCTTCAGCCATAAGGTGGGCAGAAGAATGCCAGAAAGCATGCTTCCCTTCTTCATCTTCCCATTTGTGTAATTTGATCCTGGCATCGAAGGTTATCGGACGTGTCAGGTCCCACAATTCGCTATTGACTGAAACTGAAAGTACTTCCTTGGCGAGTGAATGGCTTATACTTTCTGCAATCTCATAACCGGTAATACCGCGCTCGAATTCCTTAACAGAATTATCAGGAAATATGATTTTTATTTGAGCCATATAGAATTTTCTGAAAAAATTATGCAAAGATAAGGATAATGAAACAAAATCATCCAATTTCAATGAACTTTAAATCTTTATGAATACTGGAATGATGGAATAAGGGAATGAGCTAAAATTTGAAATATATAAATCTACTCAAACTCTGTACTCAAATGCCAATTTTAGGCACTTTAAATTCTAAATTTTAGTCATTTCCAGATGGAATACTGGAATCCTAATAAATTGACAAATTGGG
>CAZRHW010000302.1:0-4508 GCA_964599785.1 uncultured Bacteroides sp.
TCCTTTCATAAGTTATTAGAAATCTTTGTTAATAACTTCACCTTCGGGAGAGTCACTTTTATTGTTCAGGATATATGTTGTATAACATATTTTTGTACTTTTATGCGCTGATTTTCTAACCTTTTAAACGATAAATACTGGTTAATATGAAAAGACAACCGGATCTTTCTGTTTATGGGATCAGAGATGTCGTGGAGATATTTCATAATATTTCTTATGAGGACCTGTTCCGTCATGAAACAGATCCATCCCTTAAGGGTTTGGAAAGGGGATTTGTTACTGAATTTGGTGCGGTGACTGTCGATACCGGAATCTATACCGGCCGTTCACCAAAAGATAAGTACATCGTTAAGGAAGAAACGTCACAGAATAATATCTGGTGGAAAAATGAACATCGAAAAGCCTCGGATAACAAACCTGTCTCCGAGGAGGTCTGGTGGGAATTGAAAGAATTATCGGCTCAGCAACTTTCCGGGAAAAAGCTCTATGTCCAGGATGGTTTTGCCGGGGCCAATGAAGATACAAGGCTTCACATCAGGTTTATTACTGAAGTTGCCTGGCAGGCCCATTTTGTAAAAAATATGTTTATCCGGCCGACTGAAGAGGAACTGGAGCATTTTGAACCTGATTTTGTTGTATTGAATGCATCGAAAACAACAAACCCCAGGTGGAAGGAACATGGACTGAACAGTGAAGTATATGCAGTATTTAACCTGAAAGAGCGGATGGCCTGCATCGGGGGATCCTGGTATGGGGGCGAAATGAAGAAGGGGATTTTCTCGATCATGAATTATTACCTGCCATTAAAAGGTATTGCTTCCATGCATGCTTCAGCAAATGTGGGTAAATATGGAAAGACAACTATTTTCTTCGGCCTTTCCGGTACAGGGAAGACCACCCTTTCGGCTGATCCCGACCGGGCACTGATCGGTGACGATGAACATGGATGGGATGATGAGGGAGTATTCAATTTCGAAGGTGGTTGTTATGCCAAGTGTATCAGGCTCGATCCACAAAAAGAACCGGATATTTATCATGCTATAAAAAGAGACGCACTCCTGGAGAATGTCGTTTTCGATCCAAAAACCGGCAGGGTTGATTTTAATGATGGTTCAAAAACAGTCAATACAAGGGTTTCTTATCCGATATATCATATTAAAAATATTGTTAAACCTGTTTCCAAAGCCGGTCCCGGTAAAAATGTCATTTTCCTCACAGCCGATGCATTCGGGGTATTGCCTCCCATAGCCAGGCTGACACACGACCAGACCAGGTACCATTTTATTTCCGGTTATACGGCTAAAGTTGCAGGGACCGAACGGGGCATCACCGAACCGCTACCCTCATTTTCAGCCTGTTTCGGGGCTGCTTTCCTGCTCCTGGATCCGATTATTTATGCCAATGAGCTGATCCGTAAAATGGACCGTTATCAGGCACAGGGATGGCTGGTTAACACCGGGTGGATAGGGGGTGCCTTTGGCAAGGGAGGTAACCGGATTGATCTTCCTGTTACAAGAAAGATTATTGGTGCAATCCTGGATGAAACACTGAATGATGTTGAATATGAGTTACTTCCTGTCTTTAATCTTCATATCCCAAAAATGGTCCCCGGTGTGGATAGTTGTATCCTCAATCCGCGAAATAGCTGGAACAATCCCGAAGATTGGGATGTGGCCGCGAAAAATCTTGCAGAGAAATTTATTAAAAACTTTGAACAATTCGCCGATAATAAAGATACGAAGGAATTGATCACTTCTGGCCCTCAGATATAATTAACCTAAGTTGCCAGTTGAAGGTTGCCCGCCTGCCCGATTGGGACAAGCGGGCAACCTGCAACTTGAGTTAATTAGTCAATTCGGAAATTCGTAAATCAGTGTGTATTGGGTTTGGGTGATGGTTTGAGGGTAAAGCTTTTGTGAAGCCACCAGCCCTTAGTCCCCAGTTTTATCCGCCGAAACGAAGTGTAGGCGGGCTCCCAGCTCTCAGGTGAATTCCTCCTCAAGTTTGAATGACAGTTCTTTGGGATCAATATTTGCTCTGATCTTACCGTATTCTGCAATGCTGATAGATCCGGTTTGTTCCGAAACGATGATGACAAGGGAATCGGTATTCTCTGCCATGCCCAGGGCTGCCCTGTGACGAAGACCGTAATCGGGAGGGAGATTGGGATTCTCGGAGACAGGAAGGATACACCGGGCCGCAATGATCCTGTCCTGGATGATGATCACGGCCCCGTCATGCAATGGACTATTTTTATTGAAAATACTTTCCAGCAGCCTGCTCGATGTTGTGGCTTCCAGGATATCACCTGTTTCTGAGAACACCGATAATTCTGATTTTCTGCCAATAACAATCAATGCCCCTGTTTTTGTCCTGGCCATGTTGATGCATGCTTTCAGGATCGATTTTATCTTTACGGGGGGTGTACCCGCAAATGCAACAGGGAATACTTTTTCAAAAGAAAAGCGGTTACGGTTGAAATACTGGTTGCCGATATAGATTAAAAAACGTCTGATTTCCTGTTGAAAAACCACGATCAGGGCGATGACCCCCACACCGATAACCTGTCCGAGTATTGATCCCAGCAATTGCATGTTCAGGGCTTTGACAATGATCCAAAGCAGATAGACAGAGAGGATACCAATAAATATATTCATCGCAGCAGTACCACGGATGAGGAGATAAACCTGAAACATCAGATAGGCAACCAGCAGGATGTCAATAACATCCAGGATTCGGATTTTAATAAATAAATCGGTCATTTTTTATGTCTGTGGCTTCAAAGTATATCGAACAGGTAAAGTTATAAAAATCAGGTTGAATTTATCTATGGCTCTGAAGTCTTGAGCTTTTCAGTTAAAATAATTGCCTCGAGAGCCTCTTTCACATCATGTACCCTTAATATGTTGACACCTTTCATGAGGGCGATGGTATGCAGGATGGTCGTCCCGTTCAGAACTTCGGAAGGACCGGTTTCCAGGGTTTTATATAACATTGATTTTCTTGATAAACCAACCATCAGGGGTAATTCAAAAAGTTGAAAAGTGTCGAGATGATTCAGGAGAAAGAAATTCTGCCCGGTTGTTTTTGAAAATCCAAATCCCGGATCGATGACCAGGTCTCTGACTCCAAGTTTTGAAAGATGCGCTGTTTTATCCGAGAAATAAACGATCATCTCCTTTATGATATCCTTATAATCAGTGAAGTTCTGCATTGTCGCGGGATTTCCTCTCATATGCATCATGATGTACGGAACATTCAATTCTGCTACTGTTTCATACATGTTGCCGTCCAGCTCCCCACCGGAAATATCATTTATGACCTCAACAGCAAATTCCTTCACGACATGACGTGCTATGCGGGACCTGTATGTATCAACAGAAATAATGGTTTCCGGATGAAGTTCCCGGGCCAGCTTAATGGCGGGGATGATCCTTTTAAGCTCTTCCTTTTCAGAAACAGGTTTTGATCCGGGGCGTGTGGATATCCCTCCAATATCAATAATATCTGCTCCTTCACCAATCATTTTATCCAGTTGCGCCCTGATTTTGTCTGAGGTCATATACCTGCCACCATCATAAAATGAGTCGGGGGTGACATTCAGAATGCCCATGATCCGGGGAACCGACAAATCCAGTAATTTGCCGCCACAATTAAGGCTCCGGATTTTTGAAAAAAATGTATCTTTAGAAGACATTTTTTATGTTTGACTATTCAAATGTAATTATTACTTGCTAATTAGAAACAGGTATTACATATTTACTGGAATGCTGGAATACTGGAATGCTGGAATCCCGACATGTCGGGAGTTGATAACAGAATATATTGGTAAATTGGTGAATTATTCAGTGAGACGATTACAATATTCCATTGTTTCAATATTCCATCATTCCAAATTCAACATATTTCTCAGGAGAAAAAGCAGGTACTGACTTTATATAGCGTATACATTTTTTAATCATCATATTGCCACTGCATGAGATTCATTGTTATTGAAGGATTAGATGGTTCGGGAAAGTCAACACAGATAAAATACCTGTTACAATATCTGGAGGGGAAAAATTTGTCATTCAGGTATCTGCATTTTCCCAGGACGGAATCTCCGGTCTTTGGTGAGCTGATTGCCAGGTTCCTGAGAGGTGATTTTGGAGAACTTGATGCCGTTCATCCGTATCTTGTTGCACTGATCTATGCCGGTGACAGAAATGATGCAAAGGAATTGATCGGCGGGTGGCTTCGTGATGACAATTATGTTATTGCTGACAGGTATGTGAATTCAAATATTTCTTTTCAGTGTGCCAAACTGGAAGAGACGAAAGCCCGGATGGAACTTAAGGACTGGATACTTAAGTTTGAGTATGATTATAACAGGATCCCGCAACCCGATATCAGTCTTTTCCTGGATGTGCCATTCGGATTTACTGAGAAAAAACTGACAGTGACCAGGAAAGGAGATGATCGCAGATACCTGAACGGGCAAAAAGATATTCATGAGCAAAGCCTTGAAT
>CAZRHW010000303.1:0-4503 GCA_964599785.1 uncultured Bacteroides sp.
GCATGACTCTCCCCCTAACCCCCTCTCTACAAAGGCAGAGAGGGGGAATACAGGAGGTACTATTCGTAGATTCTTAGTAAATACCTGTGATTGTATTCTTAGAAATAAATATTTTCCATTAATCATTGATATTGATCCCTCCCCTCCCTGCATTGTAGGGAGGGGAGGACAGGAGGGGAGAGTCATGCAAACCTGATAAAAAGATTTTACGACTCATTTTAAACACGATTCCCTTAAAAGAGCATTACTATCATAGTACTTATGTACAAATAGTAGCTCGCGAAAGATGGGGAACAAGGGAGTGAGTCAGAGCAGTGTGTGATGAAAAAAAGAATCACAACGCATAAGTAAATCCAACCAGCATATTAAACCGCATACTCGGATAATAGAGCCAGGGGTTCTGATTCATCCCCAGCAGATTATTTAACTGGATAAATCCGGAAAGTATTTTTGTATAACGATATTCCAGACCGACGCTCAGATCAAGATATCCATCCAGTTTGAGGGGATCACCTCCGGGAACCGGATTCATTGCATATCGTGAACCAATATAAAAGAGATTGCTTTTAAGGAGAATTTTATTTTTCAGGTTATATTCTCCGTACAGCAGCAGGTCAAATCCGGGTGTGTGCCAGGCATATTGAAGAGAATCCAGGTTATACCTGTAATAATTACCCTTCAATAAAAAGCTTAATTTATCGATAGGTTTATAAGTAATCTCACCCATCATATTAATCTTTTCAATATTATCATAGACAACAAGGAATTTGTTGCCGAGGATATCCGCTGTATCATTAACAAAAAAATACATATGATCAACAAGGGCATAGCTGAAGTTAAAATGATAACCCAGCCTGGATATATAATTCCCCTTAATCCCAATAAAAGCATTGATTTTTTGATTTGTATTCTCAACATGCAGTCCCGGCAATATATACATGTTTTCTCCCGCGATCTGCCCGAAATAATTTTCCTGCAGCATACCCTCCACCCCGAAATAGGGAATCATAATCTTATCAATAACTTTTATTTGTAAAAAAGCTATGGGATGGAAATAAAAATGAGGATCGTCACCATGGAAATCAGTCACCAGATTCAGTCCTATCCTGTATGCATATTCGGAAGTAGTTTTCGCAAACCAGGGATTGACCCGAATGATTGTATTATTTACAGAATCGATGGAAGTATCGGTCAGGTAATAAGAAAAGCCCGCCTTCAACCCAAAAACATTATTGTTATAACGCTTATTCATATCTGATGAGAACCGCATGGCATGCTCCTGATGTTTGAAATGATCCACTGTGAAGCCATAATCAAGTGTCATGTCCCAGTTCAGGTGCAGGGAATCCTTATGGATTGACTGAAACCTCAGACCGGCATTTGCAAAAATATAATGCTGTTTAATCTCTTTTTTATTCAGCACTGTATCGATATCGGGATTATAGCCATAAAATTTCAGCCCCTGGTATTGCGGGGAAAGTATTCCTGAAAGCTCCGTTTTTCTGAAGATTTTTTTACCATAAATACGGATAATATTTTCACTGAATCCTGTAGGAACTTTCAGGTCATTTTCAAGCTTAAGCTTCCCGTTGATGGAGTTATGTTTCAGGTATAAACCAAATGATTTGTCTCTCGACCTCAGCGAGTTAATATTTAATTCCGCCAGGGGAACCAGGTAATTTCCTATTCCAAGTCTGAGATAGGATTTATATAATTTTTCAAGGGGTTCCCCCACAAGATTTGCTGCTTTGATAGGCCTTAACGTATAATCTGTCTCAAATTTCTTTGGTTTGATGACATAGTTAAAATGAGGTTTTATGGAAACTGTATCCACCATTGCCGGCAGGATATTGATTTTTTGTACATCCGACAAAGTTGGTTCATACGGCTTAACCACAACGATTTCCTTGTCGATTCTCTTCTGCGCAAAACATGTCATCGATACGATCAGTGCGATAAAAAATATGATTATTCTATTTTTAATCTTCATATGATGTGTTTCAAATTTCCTTTTATCTTTTTCCCCTGTGAAATAATTTTGCAAGCAAAATTGCTTCGCATTTCACAGGGTGAACTTTTTACTTTTTACATGTCGCAGCCTACGGCAGCTCAGAGAAGAGGAGCATTCATTTTGCTACAGACATACCGCTTCCTCCGGAAGCTTATCACTCCTTCACACCCAATCCCCTTATCCACACCAACTGAAAACAGACAACCGTAAACCGAAAACCAAATTTCCTTGAGTTCCCCGCCTTCGCGGGGATGAGTTCGACTTAAATATTTTACTTCGTTCCTCGTAAAATATTAGTCTCACTCACTTTTATCTTTTATCTGAATTTCCATATCTTTTTCCCCCGGTTGTGTCTGCCCGGAATCTTCCATTTGCTGAATTTCCGCCTTTTTCCTCATAGCCAGGTCGATGATACCATCGCCGGTATTTTCATAATAATCGATAATACTTTGAAGTGTTTGCAGTGCCTGGAACCGGTCGTCCTTTTCAAGGTATATATCAGCCAGCAGGATAAATGCTTTTGCCATCCAATACTGGTGGGGTGTATTCATGTCAATAAAATCAAAAATCTCATGTTCAGCTTCCGGGTATTGTTTTCGGATAAATAACAATTCAGCCGTTCTGTATTTTGATTCAGCACCTTCAGGACTTCTCACCTCTGTTGCAACAATTTTAAATTCCTCAAGTGCCAGTGCAAAACGGCCTTCTTCATAAAATGATTTTGCAATTTTGAAGTGTGCTTCCCTGGCCAGTTCTTCAGAAACCTTTTCATCGATCAGGACCTGCCTGGCAGCATCAACGGCATTACTGTATTCTTCCAGTAGATAATAGCACCGCATTTTCCCGATCCAGGCATCGGACAAATTGCTTTGAAGATCTGCCACCTCCTCCAGCATAAGATAATTTTCAAGGGCTTCAGCATAATGTCCCAGATTATAATTCAATTTGGCTGATGCAGCCAGGGCAGATTCGGTAAACATATTCCGGGAGCGATTAATCACCTGCCGGTAAGATTCAAGTGCTGCTGTATTTTCTCCATTCCTGAGCTCGCATTCTGCTTTATAAAAATATGCCTGAACAATGAATTCCCCGTTTTCATATCTTTGAATATAATTATTGAAACTCTCCTTCGATCTGTCACAGTCACCGGTCATATATAAATTTTCAGCAGCCATATAGGTCAGGGAATCCTGTTCTGCGGCTGTAATATCCAGTTGTATCCCCAGGCTGTTAACATATTTGAAATAATCATCAACCTGATTCATATCGACATAAACATTCTTAATGCCCAAAAGAGCACTGTTAGCCTCAGGTGTGCCGGGATAATCTGTTATGACCTGTTTATAATATTTCAACGATTCATCATTCTGATCCAGGTTATAATAGATCAGGCCCAGTTGTACCAAGGCTTTGCCGGCATAAGAACCGTTCGGATATTCAGCGAGTATCCTTTTATAAAGCGGAATAGATTTTTGTGACTGCTGGAGGATGAAATAGCTTCTGCCCGTTTCATATAACGCATCCGGAATATAAGTCGAAGTCTTATATTTGCTGAGGATCTCTGACAATACTGTAATTTTTTCATTATGCCGGTTCATCAGACCGAGAGAAAATCCTTTCTGGAAAAGCGCATAATCTACATCCACAGAACCAATCCCGATTGCCTTGTCATAGTATTCGACTGCATTCTGGTACCGGGAGTTCAGAAAATGAATATCCCCGATCCGGTTATAGCAATCTCCAAGAAGCCTGGATTTCATATCGTTCCCCATACCCTCATATTTCCTGAACCAGATCAACGCTTGTGTATAATCTTTCTTTTCGAAGTAAGCATAAGCAATGTCGTAATGGCAGGTACTGTAAACATCAAGCTCAGCAGCACCATTGGACAACAGAAAAATATTATAATTCTCTATTGCACGGTCAAAATCTTTAAGCCGGTAATAAGATTCTCCTTTCCAGTACATACACAAGGTTTTCAGTGAAAGATCATACTGACCATATTCCAGTGAAGCATCAAATTTATTGATCGCTTCATTAAACAGAAGGTTATTAAAGAGCTCAAGTCCTCTGAGACAGGCCACCCGCTGGTATGCTTTTTCAATATCCGGCGTTTTCCTTTTTATCCTGTCGAGTGATGCCAGTGCATTTTTATAATTCCTCGTACTCATAAATGCAAGAACCATATAGTTGTAAGCTTCATCCGTTCTGTCTGATGCAGGGTACAGGCTGATATAACGGTTAAAAGCCAGGATGGCCTCATTAAAAGGATTATAGGATAATTCATAGGTTGCCACCGCATAATTGAACAGGGCATCTTCCTTGATCCGGGGGTCATAATCCATTCTGGCAGCAGCAGCAAATGACAGCCGTGCCTGGTATTTCTGGTTGAGGTGAAGATAACAGTCGGCAAGATGATACTGGGCACTCTGGCTGAGGTCATCATTTCCCATAGAAACAGCTTTAAAGTACACCATTGCTTTCTCATAATT
>CAZRHW010000304.1:0-4497 GCA_964599785.1 uncultured Bacteroides sp.
CTCCTGTAACGACACATACTTTATTTTTTAAATCCTCAAATGATATTGTCTTCATACTTTGTGGTAGTTATTTAGAATAATATTCGAAATTTTCGGATGCAATAATATCAATAGGCAGGTAAATCTCAGGTTCGGGTTTTCTGCCAAGCACAAGATACTGAAACAAACTGATAAATCCACGGTAACCTTGTTCTTTAGGTCTCTGACTAATCAGGAAATCAATCAGACCTTTTTTCAAATACCGGGTATTTTCAACCAGCAGATCATATCCTATCAGATGAGGATGAAAGCTCATATTTTCTTCAAGATACCTGGCCACCTTGTAAACCTTCGAATTTGTCACAAAAATCCCTGAAATCGAATTTTGTCCCCTGATCTCAGAAGAAAGATATTCATGAATAACCAGATCATCCGTGGTATCAATATTGATCTTGATAATATTTGTTCTGCCATAATCAGGGGATTCTGCAAAAAAATCCAGAAATCCTTTTCCCCTGTTTAAAATGTGGCCGTAATTGTCGGTTTCGCTCGCAATATTAATAATCACCAGATTTTTGTTCGTATCAAGACCATAGCTTAACAACCGGGCAGCCAATTGTCCGCTCTTCAACGAATCCTGTCCTATAAAACAAAGCTGATCCTTATGGCAGATATTTGAATTGATTACCACAAAAGGAATTCCCGCTGATGAACAACGGTCAAGAAAACTCATCGATTCCTGGTAAAAGACCGGTGCCATGATCAGCGCATCAGGAATTTCCCGTAATACTCTGTTTGCCTGTCTCTTAAAAGATGATTTATCAAACTGATCATATAATCCTTCAATGAGTGAAAAACCCACATGTAATTCATCATTCAATGCCTGCCTGATTCCGTCTTCGGGATCTTTCCAGAAAAGATTTTCCCTGTCCGGCGCAGGAAGTAAAATGGCAATTTTAAATTTCTTTTTTGTTTTGAGTATCCTGGCAAGAATATCCGGTTCATACCTCATTTCGTGTATGATCCCTAATACTCTTTTTCGTGTTTCCGGTGACACTTCTCCGCGGTCATGCAATACCCTGTCAACTGTTCCAATTGAAACACCTGCTTTTTCGGCAATATCCCTGATCGTTACCTTCATGATTCATTTTGAAGTTCCGCAAACATACAAATGTACATAAAATTATGAATTCCGTGTACGTACACGGTTTAAAAATGCACTCAAATGTCTCAAAACTTAATAAATGGTTAAATGGCTAAATTGTTAAATTGTTAAATGGTTTAATGGTTATAAAATAGTAACAGTTTAACAGTTTAGCAGTTTAACAGTTTAACAATTTAATAATTTATCAGTTTAACAATTTAACAATGAATGACAACCGATAATTATTATTATTTTTATATAATATTATTCTGATTAATTCAGTTTAAAATGAAACTTGGGAAATACTCCTTTGGTATTGGTGACCGGTTTAATCACCAGGGCAAGGCCCAGTTGAAGGCATTCTTAATGGCAAGGGATGCAGGCCTGGATATCATTCCTGTCTGGAATAAATCCAACCGTGAACACCAGATAATCAAAACAACCCCGGAACAGACACGGATGGAGGCTGATAAAGCCGTCACGGATCTGCAATGGGACCTGCCCTATTTTGTTGATGCTGATCATATTAATCTTTTAAATGTTGACAAGTTCATTGCTCATTGTGATTTTTTCACAATTGATGTGGCCGAATATATTGGAAAGTCTCCTGTTGAGGAGGATGTTGAAGATTATATCGAGAATAACCGGAAGTACTTCGGAAAGCTAAACATACCGGGTATAGATGAGGAATTCGCCGTTACAGAAGAACTGCTGGTTGAAATTGGTACCAGGTTCCTGAATGCGACACAGGAGGCGGGCAAGATTTACAGGTATATAAAGAAATGCAAAGCCGGAACGGAATTTATTCCTGAAATATCCATGGATGAGGTAAGTGATCCACAGACACCGATGGAATTATTCTTTATTCTGGGTTTGCTTGCCGGCGAGAAGATCCCTTTTCAAACGATCGCACCACGATTTACAGGCAGGTTTAATAAAGGAGTTGATTACAAAGGTGATCTTTCTCAATTCAGACTGGCATTTGAACAGTATCTGCTGGTAATCGATCATGCTGTTAAAACATTCAATCTTCCGGAAGATCTGAAGTTAAGTATTCATTCCGGCAGTGATAAATTTATGATCTATCCCATTGTAAATGAACTGATCCATAAATATGACAAAGGGCTCCATATTAAAACAGCCGGAACTACCTGGCTGGAAGAGGTATCAGGTCTTGCACAGGCTGGTGATAAAGGGCTCATCCTGGCAAAAAAGATATACAGCACTGCTTACGCAAGAAAAGAAGAGTTATGTAAGCCTTACACGGCCGTTATAGAAATAGATGATGCATCTTTGCCTCCACCCGGTCAGGTTGACAAATGGGATGGGAACAAATTCTATAATACACTGCGACATAATCCGGATCATTCCGATTATAATCCGAATTTCCGCCAGCTTATCCATGTCGGTTATAAAGTTGCGGCTGAACTTGGAAAACAGTATGACGATGCTTTGGAAAAATTCAATGATGTCATCAGTAAAAATGTGACTGAAAATATTTTTGAACGACATATAAACCGATTATTTGCAAGGTAAGGCATGAAAAAGTTTCTTGACGAGAATTTTCTTCTGGAAAATAAATATGCTGAATTATTATATCATGAGCATGCAAAGGATCTGCCTATTATTGACTATCACTGCCACCTTTCTCCTCATGAAATAGCCATTGATAAAATATTTGAGAACATTACACAGGTCTGGATAAATGGTGACCATTATAAATGGCGTGCCATGAGAGCCAATGGCATTCCTGAAAAATATATTACCGGGAATATGCCTGATATTGAGAAGTTTCAAAAATGGGCCGACACTGTTCCATTTACATTGAGAAATCCCCTGTATCACTGGAATCACCTGGAACTGCTTAGATATTTTCAAATTGACCAGTTACTGAACAGTGAATCAGCAATGTCAATATTTGAAGAATCCAGCAGGAAATTAAATTCTCCTGAATACAGCGTCAGAAATCTGTTGAGGATGATGAACGTAGAGGTTATTTGTACTACGGATGATCCTGTCGATTCCCTCGAACACCATAAAAGAATCAGGGAAGACAATTTTGAGATCAGCGTCCTGCCTGCATGGCGTCCAGACAGAGCTATGGCGGTGCATGATCCGGAAACCTACAATGCTTATCTGAACAACCTGGCTTTAGTTGCTGATACCGATATCCGTAACTTTGAAACACTGGTCAGTGCCTTGCAAAAAAGACATGACTATTTCAGCGGGCAGGGTTGTAAACTTTCAGATCACGGTATAGAAACCTTTTATGCCGAAGACTATACCGATTCGGAAATCAGGAATATTTTCAATAGAATACGTTCGGGAAAAAGTCTGGATAGTGAGGCTATATCCAGGTTCAAATCAGCCATGCTTATCATATTTGCTGAAATGGACCATTCCAAAGGATGGACACAACAATTTCACACAGGTGCTATCAGGAACAATAATTCACGTATGTTTAAAATGATCGGGGCCGACGCAGGTTATGATTCTATAGGGGATTTTGAAATAGCAAGGCCAATGTCTAAATTTTTCGACAATCTCGAAAAAAAAGAAAAACTTACAAAAACAATAGTATATAACCTGAATCCGGGGGATAATGAACTGATTGCAGCGATGATCTATAATTTCAATGACGGAAGCATACCCGGTAAAATGCAATATGGATCGGGGTGGTGGTTTCTTGATCAGAAGGACGGAATTGAAAAACAGCTTAATACCCTTTCAAATTTGGGTTTGTTGAGCCGGTTTGTAGGCATGCTGACAGATTCGCGCAGTTTCCTCTCATTCCCAAGGCATGAATACTTTCGAAGGATCCTGTGCAACATAATTGGTAAAGATGTTGAGAAAGGAGAACTACCCGATGATCCTGACCTTCTTGGCCGGATGGTAAAAAATATCTGCTATTACAATGCGAAAAATTATTTTGGCTTTTCCGACTAAGTAAGACAAGGTCACAGAAAGCCACAGAAAATCAACAAAAAAATCTATTCTTCTAAAGTAAAATCCGCTTCTATCAGATCAACAGAGTTTGTCCCCACAAAAACCTTAAATTCACCCGGCTCCGGTTCATATTGCATATCAGCACCATAAAATGCCAGATCAGCAGGTGTCAGTTTGAATTCCACTACCTTCTCCTGACCAGGTTCCAGTAAAATCTTACTGAAGCCTTTTAATTCCAGCACCGGCCTTGTAACACTACCAATCAGATCTCTGACATACATCTGTACGACCTCTTCTCCTGCCCTTTCACCGGTATTTTTAACATTAACTGATACAGACAGTTCATCATTCATGCCAATTACTGTTGATGAGAGCTTCAGTCCGGAATACTCAAAAGTTGTATAGCTTAATCCAAAACCAAACGGATA
>CAZRHW010000305.1:0-4488 GCA_964599785.1 uncultured Bacteroides sp.
CAAAAGGGAATGCCAATTTCTATTTGCTTGCTGAAAAAACTGTGGACGATGTGAACAAATTAAAAGAAATTCAAAACCGGACCAATCAGTTGACCGAATATATAGATGAATTAAAATCAGATCTGATAAAATTCTGCACAGCAGATCTGGAACTCAGTCCAACAGACAATGAGCATAGCATATTAAAGCAGATCCCCGATCAAACCGATTTCAGGAAACCTTCTATGTTCATGTGCGGGATAGAATCGAATGGTAAAGCTTATGAATTGAAATCAAAATTATCTGCGTATAAATCATACATAAAGAATCTGGTTAATGACAGGGAAATAGCCGAAAGGATTGACAAACTGATTGATCTGGATGTCCCGGCAGATTCACCTCCTGGTTTTTCTGGATGGGAAGATTATTATTTTAGGGATGTAATACTTATTACCACACTGGATATTTTAACAAACTATCAGTTAAGAATAAAATTAATCGAATCAGAATTTGTTCAGCACATGATTGATAATTCCCGCAGCGGAAAAACGGAACATGTTGCAACGCTGATAAACCAGTAACCTTAAAATTAACAATCATGAAAAATTCAATTTATATTTCAGGACTAATCGGTGCCGTCGGATTAACGTTGGGAGCCATGTTTAAAATTCAGCACTTCCCGGGAGCCGCCATTTTATTAGCTGTTTTTATCAGTTTCTTCACCCTTGTTTTTTTACCTTTTGCACTATGGAATAATTATAAAAAGGAGAAAAAGAATGCTTTCCTTCATATATGCATTTTTATTACACTATTGATATGTTTTGGGGCAGCATTGTTTAAAATATTACACTGGCCGGGGGCAGGCATCTTAATTCTGGCAGGTTTGTTAGCTCCGTTTATCATATTCCTTCCTGCTTATATAGTATATTATAATAAACAGTCAAATAAGGATATTACCCATTTTATTGCAATATTATTCCTTCTTGTTTTTGTCGGTCTGTGGGATGCGTTTCTGGCTCTTAATGTAAGTAAGAGAATCATCAATTATGCTATTCTGACTGATCAAACAAACAACCAGATAACTAACGTGCTGGAGCAAAGAAATGAAAGGATGTATGAAAATTTACAGTCGTCTCAGCCTGTCCTGTTGAATGCACAGCAAATTGTCAGTTTTAAAATCCGGACAGATGAGCTCTGCAATTTTATTGATGAATTGAGATTCTCTCTTGTGAATGCTGAAGATATAAATAATGAGAACTGTATCTCAGAAACCGGTGATATAAATATATCGGAATTATTAGGGAAAGATAAAACTTCGATGGCCGTAGTAGCACTCTTACAAACAGACAAAGCGCTGGATCTGAAAAATCAGATTGAGAATTACAGGGACTATGTTAAGGGCTTAAAATTAGAAGATTTCCCATATGATCTGGATGAAATTTTTAACGTTAACGACATCAATTACGAGGATCAGCAAATAAGCTGGGAAAGGGTCCAGTTCGAGGGACCTCTTATGGTGTGGGCACTGCAAAAGCTTGATATGATCAAGATGAAAGTTAGAATAGTAGAATCTGAAGTTCTAACAACTGGTTTTTCTCCGGGTTCTGAGGTCTAGAATATGATAACTATTGTTCATTAAGAGATGTGCACCTTAAGATTACTTTTTAACCTGTTATTCGATTGAAGCTACTAAGTAACTCAAGTTGCAAGTTACAGGTTGCAAGTTACAGGTTGCGAGTTACAGGTTGCGAGTTACAAGTTGTTAAATATCAATGCATTGCAATTGAATATCAATTCCCTGCCTGCCGGTAGGCAGGGATCACAAGGTTTATGTAAAGGACTCAAAAATTATCCAATTGAATATCAATTCCCTGCCGGCAGGTTTGCGCTCTTTGCGAATCCTTTGTGCACTTTGCGGTTAAGTATTTTAACAAATTGTGACACACACCCCTACATTTATTTAATTCAACTACAAAGGTTTAAACCTTCTATTCCACGGTTACCGATTTTGCCAGGTTACGGGGTTGATCGACATTACAGCCTCTCATGACGGCAATATGGTAAGACAGTAGTTGCAGGGGGACCACAGCAAGCAATGAGGCCAGGACTTCATCTGTTTGGGGGATTTCAAGGACATGGTCAGCCAACCCCCTGATCATTTCATCACCCTCCGTAACCACAGCAATAACAATCCCATTTCTTGCTTTGACTTCCTGGATATTACTAACGATTTTGTCATATGATTTATCTTTAGCTGCAATGACAACCACAGGCATATTTTCATCGATCAGTGCAATTGGTCCATGTTTCATTTCAGCCGCAGGATAACCTTCTGCATGGATATAAGATATCTCTTTTAATTTTAGTGCACCTTCCAGTGCTACCGGGAAAAAGTATCCGCGCCCCAGGTAAAGGAAATTATTTGCATCCTTATACAAAGCGGCTATTCGTTTGAATTCATCGTTTGATGACAGGATCCGTTCAATTTTTTGTGGTATCTCATTCAGTTCCCTGATCAGCTTAATATATTTTTCATCTGACAGATGTCCCCTTTTATGCCCGAGCATCATCGCTATCATAGCTAACACTGTTACCTGGGCTGTAAATGCTTTGGTTGAGGCAACCCCGATTTCCGGGCCTGCATGGGTATATACCCCTGCATCTGTCTCTCTCGGGATACTCGATCCTACTACATTACAAATACCGAGTACAAGTGATCCGGCTGATTTTGCCATCTGTATTGCTGCGAGTGTATCAGCCGTTTCACCGCTCTGGGAGATGGCAATAATCACATCATCAGCACTGATCAGGGGATTCCGGTATCTGAATTCAGATGCATATTCAACTTCTACCTGTATCCTTGCAATATCTTCAAAAATATATTCTCCCAGCAGGCCGGCATGCCAGGAAGTTCCGCATCCGATAATGATGATCCTTTTTGCATCAACCAGGCGTGGTAACACACCGAATAATCCTCCAAGATGAATATTGGAAAGGTCGGAGGTTATCCTTCCCCTGAAAGTATCCTGAATGGAACGAGGTTGCTCGAATATTTCCTTCAGCATGAAATGGTCAAATCCACCCTTTTCAATTTCTTCAAGATCCAGATCAAGTTTGTGAACTTTCGGAACCAGCATGTTATTGTCTATTGTTTTCAGGATTAATTCATCTTTTCTGACGATTGCAACATCATCATTGTTCAGATATACTACACTTTTGGTATATTCCACGATAGGTGTTGCATCCGAAGCCAGAAAATATTCGTTTGAACCAATACCGATAACAAGCGGACTCCCTTTGCGGGCAGCTATAATTTTGTCGGGTTCGTTTTCACAAAGTACCAATATTCCATAAGCCCCCACAACTTTTGTAAGTGCCAGACGAACAGCAATCTCTGCATTTACCTTTCCTTTAATATAAATATATTCGATCAGATTTACCAGAACTTCCGTGTCTGTTTCGCTGACAAAAGTATACCCCCTGTCCATCAGCTTTTTTTTAAGCACACCATAATTCTCAATAATACCGTTGTGGATAATCACAAAAAGTCCGTTCATCGAAACATGAGGATGTGCGTTGATATCACTGGGTTCGCCATGTGTAGCCCACCTGGTATGGGCGATACCGATTTTCCCTGTTATGTCCTGACCAGCGATAAAAGCTTCAAGATCGGATACTTTCCCCTTTCTTTTATATACTTTAATATTTTGATCTAAAAGGGATATCCCCGCAGAATCATAGCCTCTGTATTCCAGCCTTTTCAGACCATTAAGCAATACTGAATAAGCATCTTTATGACCAATATAACCTACGATACCACACATCTTTATAATGGAGCATATATGATCTCAATGATAATTCTATCTTCTCCCTGATAATTTGCACCATTCAGGATTACCTGTTTTAATTCATCCGATGGATTAGCCGGAGTGATTACAAAATCAAAATTATCTAAATTGCCCTGCAGGTAAGACTGGATATGATATGTGATATTGAAAGTATATGAATTTGCCTTGGAATCGTAATCTCCGCCATAATTATCCCCATTGATCAGATAATCATAGACATACCTGTATCCTCCCTCAGGATGAACCAGCCACATATTTAATGTTGCCGGATAATCATCCGGGGTCATTCCTGTAATTAACGTATCTGCAGGTTTTAATATGAGTTTTGCATAATTAATGCCAACAGGCATTGAATCCAGCCAGTTCCCCAGTTCGGGGAACCTGATAATACCATTTGCCCCGCCCATTGATTGTATGAAAATAACGCTGTCATTCTCACTGCCACCGGTGATAAAATCATTTATCGGAAATTCTTGATAATCATGATTATAAATACTAAACCGCGTGCTGTATCTGCTAATTGAAAGCTGATAGTTCAGAGAATCATCCTCATCATTTTGATAATAAAAAGACAACAATCCCGGATCCTCGCTGAACTCCATATACATGATAGCTCCTTCCTGTGAATAATTCTGCGGATGAAGATATAGTCCATGCACAT
>CAZRHW010000306.1:0-4476 GCA_964599785.1 uncultured Bacteroides sp.
AAATTTGATAGGCAGATTAAATTTAGTTTCCAGTATCACGTCATGTTTTGGGTCATCCTGTCCCGAGTACTTGGTATCAGGATCTTCTTAAGTAATACTTTCTCTGCGTCATAGAAGATCCTGAAACAAGTTCAGGATGACAATTCCATATGAAGTGTTTATTATGATACTTCCCTTTTACAAACCAGGGTCTTATCTCCCAATCCCATCCGGGGAACCTTTATAATATCTGAACTCTTCATACGCTTTGCCCTCTTTGTATGTAACCCTGCTTTTAAGTCGTTCTCTCAATTGATTTTCTTCTTCAGTAGATAATTTTGGGCCGGCATATTTTTCCCAGCCAGAACTCCACTGACTGACATACTTCAGACTGGCATTGATTTTCTTTTCAACATAAGCTGTAATATCAACCTCAGTATTATAATCTTCAGGGAAACCATCAAACAGCAGATATTCACGAACCTGATGCTGTGTGAGATTTTCATGAATAATCTGCCCTTCGTAAAGTAGGGGCCACATGGCTGCCCGGCAGGCATCCACCGCAAGCCAGCATGCAGCCCTGTGATCGGCTTTGTGCCAGCGCATTTTACCCTTACCCGGATCGAAAGCCATAACAACATCAGGTTTATATTGGCGTATCAATCTTACAATCCTCGACATGACTTCTTCATCATCCTGTAGTTCAAGCATTCCATCATTATAACCCAAATTTATATAATGATCGGTAGGGACACCTATTTCAGCCAGCGCATCAACCTCCTCCTGTTTCCTGATCCTGGCCAGATCAGTCATAGAAATCTGAGGATCCTGGGTGCCCACATTTCCTGATGTTAAAATAACAATGTAGATTTCATTGTCCTGTTCCTGCAGCATAGCTAATGTGCCATGTGACATGGCATCATCATCCGGATGGGCGCAAATGAGCATAATGGTCTTACCTGTCCATTTTTCAACCGGGACTTCTGGTTGTCCCTGTAATGAGCATTGAAAAAAGAAAAACAGCGTAGCAATAAACAAAAAAGTTTTAATAGTCATAATTTGTCCTCCGATATTTTAAAAGATGAGTTTGATATAAAATTAAGGCTATCTTTTAAGTTAAAAAAATTTATTATTGGGATGATGGGATAATGGGATAATGGGATAATGGAATATTGTTAATTGGTAAACTGGTAAAATGGTAAATTGGTATGTGTGGGTAGTGGGTATTAGGTGAGAATTTCTGACTTCCATAACCAGAAGGGGAGATTTTGTATTACCATTACTTTTTTAACAATCAACCAATTCACTAAGCCATCTATACTCACATTCCAAAATCCTTTAAAAAAACTTTGCGATACATATAATGTTAAAATCAATTGCCTGTTTGAAGAAAACATTCTTTTTTTTCAGCTGGAATTATAATATAACTTTTTAACCTATTTTTAGAATTCCTTTAGAATAAATAAATATTTTTGAGCCCAAACAGGTGCTCATCATCCCATTGAGATAAATAATAAGACCGGTTTTTCATCAGTGGACCGGTTTAAAAGTGAAGGTAGAATAAGGATACAATATATGTAAAAGAAGATCCATTTTATGAAGTTTCATTGTTTTCCAATAGTTATCTTTCTTTTCGTTGCTTGTCAACTTACTGTTTCAGGACAGGAAAAAGGGATCAACCGGGGGAAATACCGTATTCATATTTACCAAACTGATGAAAAAATAACCATTAATGGAATCCTGGAGGAAAAAGTCTGGACTACAGCGGAACGCGCCCGTCAATTTCAGCGTGTATTACCTATTGATACCGGTTTTGCGCGGGCCAGTACCGAAGTCATGCTAACCTATAACAATACCGGTTTATACCTGGGGATTATCTGTTATGATACCCTGCCAGGAAGGCGGCCGGTTGAATCACTGCGCAGGGACTGGAGTTTTCAGGTAAATGATAATTTCGTTGTTTTTATTGATACTTACAATGATTATACAAACGGATTTGCATTTGGTGTATCGGCAGCGGGGGCACAGTGGGATGGCATACACGGGGAGGGAGGTTTTGTCTCGCTCGAATGGGACACCAAATGGAAGTCTGCTGTACAGAATTATTCTGATCGCTGGACAGCAGAATTCTATATTCCCTTCAGAAGTATCCGGTACAAGAGTGGCGTTGCCGAATGGGGGATCAATTTCAGCAGGCTTGACCTTAAAGCCAGTGAAAAATCGAGCTGGGCTCCCATGCCACGTCAGTTTCCGACAGCTAACCTGGCTTTTACAGGCAGCCTTATATGGGATAAACCCCTGCCCAAATCCGGGATCCGTTTTTCGCTGATTCCTTACCTTTCCGGGAAGGTATCACAGGATAAGGAAGTGGATCATAAAACGAACTGGGATGGTTCAGCAGGGCTCGATGCCAAGATCATTCTATCGACCTCGATGAATCTTGACCTGACATTGAATCCTGATTTTTCCCAGGTAGAAGTTGACAGGCAGCGAACCAATCTTGACAGGTTCGAACTGTTCTTCCCCGAAAAAAGGCAGTTCTTTCTTGAGAACAGTGATATATTTGCCAGCCTTGGTGCAGAAGATATGCGGCCCTTCTTTTCCAGGCGTATTGGTCTTGACAGCCCGGTGCTGGGAGGAGCAAGGCTCAGTGGCAAAATGGGTGAAAAATGGCGGATTGGATTAATGGATATGCAGACCGGCATGAAAGATTCCATTCCGGCAAATAACTATGGGGTTGCAACAATCCAGCGCCAGCTTTTCAGCCGCTCCAACCTTACTGCTTTCATGGTTAATAAACAGGTTATTGCTGAACCTGATGATTCTTCATATGCAGGGAATCATTTTAACCGGGTTGCCGGATTAGATTTTAATCTTGCCTCTGCCGATAACAGATGGACAGGGAAATTCTTTTATCATCAGTCAATTTATCCGGGAATGAAAGGTAATACGGCAGCACTATCAGGAAGCCTGGTATATAGTACCCAAACAATTAAAGCCTCTCTGAGCCAGGCCCTGATCGGGACAGACTACCTGGCTGAAGTGGGTTATATCAGGCGGACAGGCATTTACCGAAGTAACGCTGCCGTGGGGTATAAGTTTTATCCTGTATCACAGAGTATTGCAAATCATGGCCCCCAAATTGAGGCTGCATTTTTATTAGATCCTGATTTAACATTGACCGATCGTGAAATCCAGGTTGGCTATAGCCTGGAGTGGTTAAACAGGAGCAGGTTTTCCGCTGATATTGAGCTTGGTTATGTCAGATTGCTGGAACCTTTTGATCCTACCAATACGGGTGGAGAAGAAATAGCGGCTGGCAGTGATTTTTCATGGACGGAATTTTCAGCTCAATATACTTCCGATAGCAGAAAGTTATTTACCTATAACCTGGGTGCGCGTTATGGTGGTTTTTATAATGGCACACGAATAAGCTTCGACGGTGAAGCCGGGTACCGTGTTCAGCCTTATGGGAGCCTTGCCCTGGCCACATCTTTTAACAGGATCTCTTTGCCTGAACCATACAACAGTGCCGACCTGGTATTGATAGGTCCACGGCTGGATATTACATTTACTGAAAATCTTTTTCTCACCACCTTTGTTCAATACAATAACCAGATTGATAACCTGAATGTAAACATGCGGTTCCAGTGGCGGTTTGCCCCGGTCTCTGATCTGTATATTGTTTACACCGAAAATGCTTACCCGGGAAATTTACAGACAAAAAACAGGGGATTGGTTATAAAACTGTCTTACTGGTTCAACTAGTCATTACTATTATTAAAGGTTGCACCATGCCAGATAAAAGCTCCTGTACCATTGGGTACTCTGGCGTAAGCCAACTCATAGGTCTGACTCCCATACTCCACCTTATCAATAATTTCCAGGCCGGGTGTTAGTAAAAGCACTTTTTCTCCCAGGGAAGAGAGCTTATAATTGGTATGCAGACCGGTCTGTGTTGTATCCTTGTCTGCCCAAATGATGAGATAACCTTTCCCAACTATGCTCGTTCCGGGGGGGAATTTCCATTTGGTCAGATTATTTTTGCTATCGGTAAGATAATATCCTGTCAGGTCGATTTCATTTGAAGATAAATTGTAAAGCTCTATCCAATCATCATACTCACCATCCTGATCAAATGCTGTAATTGTGTTAATCGCCATCAATTCATTAATCACGAGGCTTTTAGGGATATCGGGATTCTCATCATTTCTGGTACAGGAATTATGAATAATAAGTATGAAAAGGATAAGCAAATAAAATCTGTATCGGTTCATGTGTAAAGAAATACAATTGTGATAGAGGAAAGTGGGGAATTCCGGATCTTTAGGGTTATTATTTTTACAAGCAGGTAATAAAAACATTTTGTTATTGTTCTTAATCATTATAATTCTCGCCAAATCCAATTGCATTATATTTTAACCAAGGATGGAGTTTTTCCAGAAGCAAGGATTTGTATGCATTAATTGCGTCATCTGTTAGTTTGACATTTCCATA
>CAZRHW010000307.1:0-3972 GCA_964599785.1 uncultured Bacteroides sp.
AAAGATAAAAGTAAAAAGATAAAAGATAAAAGTTTACCCTGTACGAAATTTGCATTTCGAACAATTTAAATTTGTAAATTGGTTTATTGGTATATTAGTGTGTTTGAGTGTGAGTGTGGGCAGGGTTTGTGAATTGGTGAATTAGTGTGGGGATTTTGGAGGTAAGGGTGTGAGATTCTGCCGGTTCTTAACCAGATCAGTCTGTATATTAGTTTATCAGGAAAAAGGCAACAAACTATCAAGCCTCCGGAGGAGGCGAAATGTCTGTAGCAAGAAGGATTCCCCTCCTATTTTGAGCTGCCGAAGGCTGCGACATGTAAAAAGATAAAAGATAAAAGATAAAAGATAAAAGATAAAAGATAAAAGATAAAAGATAAAAGGGAAAAGATAAAAGGGAAAAGAAATTATGACCGGGGAAGATATCATATCTTATATAGGTCAGCCGGAAAAACTTAACGGGGAGACTATGGATGATATACAAAAGCTTGTGGAAACCTTTCCATATTTCCAGACGGCTCATCTTTTAAATATTAAAAATCAGCATAATATCCGGAGTCTGAAATTTAGCGACACCCTGAAATCCGCCTCTGCCCGCATCAGTGACAGAACAATTTTGTATTATCTGATACATGATCTTTTATCTGAAGAAAAGCCGGACCAGGAAGAAACAAGTATTAATGATGATAAAACAACCATTACTGAACTGTTGAAAAAAGATGTTGATGAGCCGGATTTTTCTAAGGTTATTGAAAAGGAAGATGATTCAGATAAAATAAAAACAACACCGGAACAGGAAGAATTGGATGTTTCTCCGGTAATTACCTCTTTTACCTTTACAAATTGGTTTGATCATCTGGATCAGGCAGCCCCGGGGACATCCATAAGATATGCTGAGGATCACCAAAGGAAGAAAGACCAGGAATTGATTGATAATTTTATTAAAAACCAGCCCTCTATTGTACCTCGTAAAGACGTATCTGAAGGTCAGGAAGATATTTCTGAAGTATTTATAGAAGCTGATGACCATTTGATGACTGAGACCCTGGCAGAGATTTATGTCAGGCAGGGATACTATTCCAGGGCTATTCATGCTTACGAAAAACTAAGTTTGAAATATCCGGAAAAAAGTAGTTACTTTGCGATTCAAATTAACAAAATCAGGCAATTAAAAGACAATCATAATTCTTAGACCTATGTACCTGTTAATTTCAATTATTGTATTGATTATCTGTGTATTATTGATCCTGATCGTATTGGTTCAGAACTCAAAAGGAGGTGGTCTTGCAGCGAATTTTCAGGGATCCACACAGATCATGGGTGTCAGGAGAACAACAGATTTTCTTGAAAAATCAACCTGGACAATGGCTGTTGCCCTGATGCTTCTTTGTATTATTGGAAGTATTGTGATTCCGAGGGGAGAAAAGCAAGATAGATCTGTTATTGAGGACCAGATACAGAATGTTATTGATCCGAATGCTATTCCAACATTTCCCACAACCACTCCTGATGATGGTGGCAATAATGATGGGAATCAGGCAGAATAATCTGGAATTGGTAGATATTTATTAAAATCATAAAAAAGGAAGTGTCGGATGACATGACATCCTGACACTTTTTTTTTATTAGCAAAGCTGACGGCTGTAATTATATAAACATAAGATTTACAAGATGTTGGAATTATCAATTCAAATTTTATCCTGATTCTTCCCCTGTAATTATGTCTTAAAATGTCAGTCGGACCAGTAATTTCAGGATTTGGCATAGAATGTGACAAAGGAAAAGTCGAATCTGTAAGTTTGTTTAACCACTTAAATAATATTAAAATGGGAAATGTTAAGATTAAACCTCTTGCCGACAGGGTTTTAATTGAACCTCTGGCAGCTGAAGAAAAAACTTCGTCCGGCATTATTATTCCTGATACTGCTAAGGAAAAACCTCAGAAAGGTACCATTATTGCTGTTGGTCCCGGAACAAAGGATGAAAAGATGGAAGTTAAAGTAGGAGATGTAGTTCTCTACGGTAAATATTCGGGAACTGAACTTTCAATTGATGGAAAAGATTATCTCATTATGAGGCAATCTGATATACTGGCAATTATTTAAAACATTATCAAATTAAATAAAATTTAAAATCCACTAAAAATGGCAAAACAAATCAAGTATGATATTGAAGCAAGAGATCTATTGAAAAAAGGTGTTGATGCTCTTGCGGATGCTGTAAAGGTGACACTTGGCCCCAAGGGTCGTAATGTTGTCATTGAGAAAAAATTCGGTGCTCCCCTGGTATCAAAGGATGGAGTTACTGTTGCAAAAGAGATTGACCTGAAAGGAGAATTTGAGAACCTTGGCGCGCAATTGGTCAAAGAGGTTGCCTCAAAGACCAATGATGACGCTGGTGATGGTACAACAACGGCAACGCTTCTTGCTCAGTCAATCGTTCAGGTTGGCTTGAAGAATGTCACAGCCGGTGCCAATCCGATGGACCTCAAAAGGGGGATTGATAAGGCAGTTGCAAAAGTTATTGAGCATCTGAAAAACCAGTCGGAAGAAATAGGTGATGATAATATCAAAATTGAACAGGTTGCTTCAATAGCGGCAAATAATGATGCGGAAATCGGAAAACTGATTGCGGAAGCAATGGAAAAGGTTCATAAAGAGGGTGTTATTACTGTTGAAGAGGCAAAAGTATCTGAAACATATGTTGAGGTTGTTGAGGGTATGCAGTTTGATCGTGGTTATATAACTCCCTATTTTGTAACAGATCCGGATAAGATGGAGGCCGTACTTGAATCACCCTATATCCTTTTATATGATAAAAAGATCTCTGTCATGAAAGATTTGTTACCAATCCTGGAGAATACAGTGCAATCAGGCAAACCGTTAATGATTATTTCCGAGGATATCGATGGTGAGGCTCTTGCAACATTGATTGTTAATAAACTGAGAGGTTCATTAAAGGTTGCAGCTGTTAAAGCTCCCGGATTTGGTGACAGAAGGAAAGAAATGCTGGAAGACATTGCCATCCTTACCGGAGGTACGGTTATATCAGAAGATAAGGGATTGAAGCTTGAAAACACTTCACTGGATATGCTGGGTACCTGTGAGAAAGTAGCGATTGACAAAGATAATACGACCATTGTCGGTGGTTTGGGAGAAAAGGATGCCATTAATGGCAGGGTTAAACAGATCAAGGTTCAGATTGACAATACAACTTCTGATTATGATAAGGAAAAGCTTCAGGAGAGATTGGCCAAATTATCCGGAGGTGTTGCTGTCCTTTATGTCGGTGCTGCTTCAGAGGTTGAAATGAAAGAGAAAAAAGACAGGATGAATGATGCATTGAATGCAACCAGGGCCGCTGTCGAGGAGGGAATCATTCCCGGAGGCGGTGTTGCATATATCAGGTCCATTGAATCGCTCAATAACTTCAAAGGAGAAAATGACGATGAAACAACAGGAGGAGCTATTATACGCAGAGCACTGGAAGAACCACTCAGGCAGATTGCCGAGAATGCAGGTGTTGATGGTTCTGTTGCTGCTCTGAAGGTTAAGGAAGGCAAAGGTGATTTTGGATTTGATGCAAGAACAGAAAAATATGTTAATCTTAAAAAAGCCGGTGTTATTGACCCAACAAAAGTTGCACGAATTGCACTTGAAAATGCGGCCTCAATTGCCGGTATGTTACTGACGACTGAGTGTGTTATTGCAGAAGAACCTGAAAAAGAACAACCGATGCCTAATCCAAACGCTGGTATGGGTGGGATGATGTAGGAACCAGACTTGACTATATAATATCAAGCCTCACTTCATATATGGAGTGGGGCTTTTTTATTGATGAATCAAAAAATCGAAATACCGAAAATCGAAACTCGAAACAGAAACGAAATATAGAGAATCGAAATTCGAAATAAAAATGAGAATCGAAACTCGAAACAGAAACGAAATATAGAGAATCGAAATTCGAAATAAAAAT
>CAZRHW010000307.1:4072-4475 GCA_964599785.1 uncultured Bacteroides sp.
GAGAATCGAAACTCGAAACAGAAACGAAATATAGAATCGGGATTCGAAATAAAATGAGAATCGAAACTCGAAACAGAAACAAATTAGAGAATCGGGATTCGAAATAAAAACGAGAAACGAAATTCGAAACAAAAACGAAATAATTTCGAAACTTAAATAAACAAAGCATATATAACTTTTTGCTATTTAGAATTTTCTTCTTTTCGAATTTATTTCGATTTTAGTGTTTCGCTATTTCGAATTTTCTTAAAAACATTGTTTTCCTTTTCTATCTTTGTACCTCAAATTTTCAGATGAACAATTCTCCGGTTAATATCAGGAACTTCTGTATCATTGCTCATATTGATCATGGTAAAAGCACCCTGGCCGACAGGTTACTGGAAATGACTCATACCATATCGGA
>CAZRHW010000308.1:0-2558 GCA_964599785.1 uncultured Bacteroides sp.
CAATTCAACAGAACCGGATTTTTTTTTCAGAATCCATGTTGTCTTTCCCCCCACTGTATTGACCAATACTGACGGTATTTTCGTTTTACCTTTTTCAACATTATATCCCAAACGTTCGAGGGCCTTCATGGTCCACTTTTTTTCAAATGATTCACCTCCTTCCAGTCCGATGGTCTCTTTAAATTCTTTCTTAATAGTAAAGCTTGCATTATCCTGGTTAAACTGAACCTGATCCCTGTCGAACATTCCCGCCAGTTTACCTGAAATGATGAGATCTTCCGGAGCTCCCCGGGAAATTTTTTTATCATTGATCAACCAGAGCCTGTCAGATTCAGCCAATGCAACATGAATGTCGTGGGTGGAAAAAATAATAGTCTTTCCTTTTTCTCTGGTAAGTTGTTGCAATAAATGAAAAATTTCAAAGCGGCCATTTATATCCAGAAAAGCAGTCGGTTCATCAAGATATATTAGTTCCGTATCCTGAGACAAAGCTCTTGCAATCATCGCTCTCTGACGTTCACCGTCACTTATCTCATCGATAAAATCATTTTTCTTTTCAGTAAGGCCGACCGAGCCAATGGACTCTCCTATTATAGCTTTGTCTTCTTCCGACAGTTTTCCAAGCCATCCTGTATGAGGCATCCTGCCCAAAGCTACCAGATCCATAACCCTCATATGCCCGGTATGGATAATTTCTGTTGAAACATATGACATCTTTCTTGCCCTCTCTGAAACAGCATATTTTTTTAAAATCGTATTAAACAGCCTTACATTTCCTGTCAGGGGTTCCTGAAGACCGCACAATGTCCTGAGCAAGGTGCTTTTTCCGGTACCATTCCGTCCTACAACAGCAATAAGTTCCCCGCCATAAACCCCAATATTTATAGCTTCCAGCAACAAGGTTACCGCCCGGCCCTTTTTATATCCAATGGTCAGATTTTCAAGTTCAACGATATGTTCTTTTTGAAATTTCATTTAACCTACAGATACCAGACGTTGTTTTTTTAATACAATCCAAATTACCACAGGTATTCCTATAATGGCGGTTACTGAATTGATAGGCAGTATCTGCCTGGAACCCGGAAGCTGAGAGATAATATCACTGATTAACATGACCGAAGAGCCAATGAATATTGTGCCCGGAAGCAGTATCCTGTGGTTCGATGACCGGAATACCATTCTGGTAATATGGGGAACGGCTATCCCAATAAAACCGATAGGTCCACAGAATGCTGTCACAGTACCTGCCAGGATACTGGTACTTATAAAAATCAGGATCCTCAGCAACCGGACATTTGTACCCATCGTTCGTGCATACTGTTCACCCAATAGTAAAACATTCAATCCCTTTACAGCCAGAAGTGAAATAAGCAAACCTGCTGCGGTACTTATGATCATTATCCTCAGTTGCGGACCTGTCACATTACCCAAACTACCGAGGGTCCATATGACAAATGCTTTGACTTCCGATTCGCTGCTTGTATATTGTAAAATACTTACGATCGCCAGGGTAATGCTCCCGAACAGAATACCCAGAATCAGGATGGTTGTATTATCCTTAATTCTTAAAGAAACGGCCAGGATGAGCAAAAGAACCAGGCCGGAACCTGCCCAGGAGGCGATTACTACAGACCATTGTGTAGTCACAGGAAGGAAAACCGAACCGGAAAACAGTGTGATGCCCATCACCAGGATCGCAACCCCAAGGCTGGCCCCTGCACTTATACCCAGTACAAATGGTCCGGCAAGAGGATTTCTGAAATAAGTCTGCATCTCCAATCCGCTTATTGATAAAGCCGTTCCTGCAATAATCGCTGCAAAGGCCTTCGGTAACCTGAAATCCAACAATATCGTTTCCCACTCAGTTTTTAATGAAAAACCAGAAAACAGGGATTTCCAGATATCAACAGCAGGGATATTCACCGAACCGGTTAAAACATCCGTGATGAATAATAAAAACAATAAAATGACGAGGAAAAGAAATACAAAAGAATGCTTCAGAAAGCGTTTAGATTCATCATCCTGATGGTAGGTAGTCAATTATGGCTGCTGTTTGTAATGGATAATTGGAATGAATTATGATTTTAACTTTTCGGTCAGATGACCCATTTTACCCATATCTTCCCTGATCTTCTTATAATAGACCCTGAGTATCTTGGGATCATCTTTACCTTCCGGATGATTGACACGAAAAATCAGATTCGTTCTCATCCTGATAACTTCACTGATAACCTTATTGACATCCCCGTCTTTTGAAGGATGAAAATGCCTGTACATGAAACACTCATTAATCAAATCATGTGCAATCGTATTGATCTCATCCTTTAGTTCTCTGATACTGGGCATGGTTATAATTTTATCTGGTTTGTAAAGATAATTAAAATATATATTTTGATCCACTGATTTTATATTGAGGGTGTGTGTCAGAATGTTATTTAACCGCAAAGATCGCAAAGTTTTTGCAACAATGGCAAAGAACAAATGAATGAGTGTAAATACTTTGCGATATTAGCACATTCTTTGCGTACTTTGTTGTTAAGTATTTTTAAAGTTATGAT
>CAZRHW010000308.1:2568-4458 GCA_964599785.1 uncultured Bacteroides sp.
AACCTCGCGGCATCATAAAGATTTTATTTTCAATATATTTGATTTAAAAGTATAACAAGTTATTCTTATTCAATTCTTTTATAATAAACAAGTTCATGACCGGGCAGGATTTCCGGGTGAAAAATACTGATCATATCCTTCAGGATAATATCCGGACAGATCACGCCCGATTCCCAGTAATCGTTACCCCCCGATGCATTTAACCTTGCATTATTGTTAAATATCTTTTTTTCAACACAGGGTTTGAAATATTGCAACCGTTCATCCGTATTCAATATATCTTTTATCGATTGTGCGGATCCGGAGTTTATCCATATATCTGCCTGACTTGCCCGTTCATAAACCACCTCCATGTCAAATGGTAATGCTTCGCGTGATGTATCATCTTCCCATATATATTTTCCGCCTGCATCTTTAATGAACGTTGCGGCAAAGGAATTTCCCCCCGGCACCCACCAGGTATTTTTCCATGGCAGTCCCGATAATACTTCCGGTTTTTCATCAATTCCTGCTGTAAGGTTTTTCAGTTCATTATATTTTTTTTCGGTTTCATTAAAAATTTTTGTTGCCGTTTCAAGCTCATCATACAAACATGCAATTAATTTAATCCATTCCATTTTAGCAAGAGGTGCCGTCTCAAGGTACTCTGCGTTCAACATAACGGGAATGCCCAGAGACGTTAGCCTGTTCAGAACACTTGTTACCTCACCCGTAATTCCATACATGATAATGATGTCGGGTTGCAGGGCAAGGACCAGTTCGTAATTCAGACCCTGCTCATATCCAATATCTACAATTTTTCCCTCTCTTATCCTGTCGGTGATCCATGGATTGTTGATGTACTGTTCCCCGGAAATGCCTTTCACAGACTCCAGTTTATCCAGTGCCCCGATCATAGCGATATGGGTGGTTGACATACAGATGACCCTTTTAACAGGCACATTAATCCTGACATCAAACACACGGGAAGGTGGAATGATTGAATCTTGATCACAGAGAAAATATGTGATCTGCTTTCCGTCAAGTTTTTGCCATGGATTATAAACATTAGCAATTCTGTATCTGCCAAAATCTTCAATATCAAATCCCTGTGCATATTTGATTTCTATCTTCCCCGGTTCAGCAGCATCAATTTTAAATTGACTTTCATTCTTATCCCTGCAGGAATATAGCATGATAATGATGCACAGGATAGCATTA
Organism: uncultured Bacteroides sp.; assembly: GCA_964599785.1. Classification (GTDB taxonomy): domain Bacteria; phylum Bacteroidota; class Bacteroidia; order Bacteroidales; family SM23-62; genus LJUQ01. The sequence goes on from CAZRHW010000308.1 coordinate 3,769, forward strand.
AACCAGATGGGCAAAATATTTATATGTACCCATGTTTTATTATTCACTTATATAATGCTGAATTTCCAATTAATATTATTAACCACAAAGGGCACAAAGTTCATCACAAAGGAACTCAAAGTTCAGGATAGAGATTCCTTCGTGATCCTTTGTGCATTCCTTTGTATTCCTTTGTGGTTAACTATTTTAATTATTCAGGGTTGATGTATGATCTTCTGTGTAAGGACCCGGTCGGGTAACAGAATCCTGACAATATATACTCCCGGGAGAAAATAGTCCAGATCAAGATAATACAAACCGTCATAGAAGAACCTGTCTGAAAATACAATTTCCCCGGATATTGAATATACACTCAGCATTACTTCATGTGAGGCAGTTTCGTTCAATTGGACTGTATATCTTCCGGTACCCGGATTGGGATATATTTGTACCTGTTCCAGCCTGTGTACCTCCGTAAAATTAATATGATCCCTGCCGTTGATTGCAGTTACCCCGGTATTTGACGGATCAAGCCATATTTTCAGCTGTTTAAGCGGACTGCTATAATAATCCCAGGAATAATCAAATTTTGTAAAGTAATCATTTACTGATGAATCACAGGTTGCGAAACCTCCCGTCAGTAATCCGACAATGCGCTGATTCTGGTCGAATAAAGGAGCTCCTGAAGAGCCCATTTCGGTTGTTGCAACA
>CAZRHW010000309.1:0-4457 GCA_964599785.1 uncultured Bacteroides sp.
AGATCACAGTGGTTCCACTGAATTTATTCCCATAATCAATTCCCATGATCCGTTGTTTTAATATATCACCGGGCTGAGCCATTTTTAAACACCTTTTCTATTTATATGACCCTTGAATAAAGGGAAAGGTTGCAATTGAAAGCATTGGTGAACGTGGGTTTTGGGGTGTGAAGTTTTGATAAATACTGCCACTGCGACATTTGAGATCACCGCAACAAATGAGATCATTGTTACCATTGTTACCATTGTTACCATTGTTACCATTGCAACCCTGTGACCTTGCGCCCCTTTGACTGTCTAAGTAATTGACATTTCTACATTCAAACAATTATGATTAATATTACAACGCTTATATTTGAGGGATGACACGTAAACTTTTTTTCGGTATTCTTTTTGCAACATGGACGGTTATGCTGGTCCTGCTATCGGTCTGGCCATATACGGATACCACTACAAAACAAAGCCTGTCTGAATTCAGGTGGGATTACCTCGAACATTTCGGCTTTTACTTCATTCTCACTTTCTTATATATACTCTGGCGAAGCGACTTAAATTATTCTATCCGGATAAAAGAACTGATTATTTTTCTGTTCTCAGGTTTTATTTTTTCCTGTCTATCGGAATATGTTCAGATATTTATTCCCGGTCGATCATTTAACATCATCGATATGTTATTTAATATAGCCGGTATAATCCTCGGAATTTTTATTTGCTACTACCTCCTGATAAGGTTAATCGTCAGAAATTACATCCGGTCAAAAACATAGATTTGTTTACCTAACCCTTGGAGCTTTTAAAGAGCTCCAAGGGTTCACATTATACAACATAACTAGCCGTTGACCGATACACCTATTTGTTTGTAGTTATATGACCCTTGGAGCTCTTTAAAAGCTCCAAGGGTTATTTCCGAGCGTGATTTGACACGGCACGGGTATATTTTAAAATGATATAGCCGGCAGCAGCCGGCTATATCATAAACACCTCCGTACCCGGGGCGGGACTTGAACCCGCACGGACATTACTGTCCACTGGATTTTAAGTCCAGCGCGTCTACCAGTTCCGCCACCCGGGCCCTGAAGGGAACCGTGAGTCGTGAATCGTGAATTGTGGGTGGGGGTTTGGGGTTTGTGTGTGGAAGTAATTACGAAGTTATTACCATACCCAAAGATTCCTATCACCAAAAAAAAATCCCTTTTTCGGGATCTCGCGACTCACAACTCACGACTCACGGTTTTCGACTCACGACTCGAGCGGGAAACGGGACTCGAACCCGCGACCCCGACCTTGGCAAGGTCGTGCTCTACCAACTGAGCTATTCCCGCATATCGGTTTCCGGTTCTAGGTTTTCGGTTTTCAGTTATGTGTGAGTGTGTGTTTGGGTTTGTCTGCCAACCTCATTATTTGGTATAGCAAGGGATGCAAATTTAAATAAAAAATAGAAAAACAAAAACACAATTCTGAAAGGCATATTTCCTTCTCTAGCCCATATTAATATGTACAAGCCCGAAAATTGTGATATTTGGTCATACAAAACCTTACCCCTACGTATAACTATAAGCCGACTGTTAATCAATCACACCCCTCCCACTTTTACCCACACAAATGCGGGAAGGCCGAAAAATTGTGATATCGGGTAGGCCATGGCCTTGTGCGCTGCCTCAATTTTTCAGAGATTTTTTTGGCCACTTTTTTCATCGACTGGAAAAAAGTGGCAATTAAAGGGGGTATGGGGGTTTACCCCCACAAACTATTTCAATCCCGTAATCTTCTTAATCTCATTCAGCTTATTCAGCGCTTCAATAGGTGTTAAATTGTTAATGTCCAGACTCTTAATCTCATCCCTGATCTGTTTCAGGATGGGATCATCGAGCTGGAAAAAGCTCATCTGGAAGCCCTCCCGGTTGGAGGCCAGCTCTGAAACAGGCTTTGTCAGCGATTGTTTCTGATGCGATTTCTCAAGCTCCTCAAGAATGTCATTTGCCCTGTTAACAACAGACCTTGGCATACCGGCCATCCGGGCAACATGTATCCCGAAACTATGTTCACTCCCGCCGGGTTTAAGTTTGCGAAGAAAGATCACTTTGTTATTCAGCTCCTTGATAGATACATTAAAGTTCCTCACCCGGTTATAGGCTGCCTCCATCTCATTTAATTCATGGTAATGGGTGGCAAAAAGTGTCTTGGCTTTGTACTTTGGATGCTCATGGATATACTCTACCATGGCCCATGCAATGGATATTCCATCATAGGTTGCAGTGCCACGGCCTATTTCATCCAGCAGGATCAGGCTTCTTTCTGACAGGTTATTCAGGATACTTGCAGCTTCATTCATTTCCACCATAAAAGTTGACTCCCCAAGTGAAATATTGTCTGAAGCACCTACCCTGGTAAAGATCTTATCCACCCAACCCATCCTTACTGATTCTGCCGGGACAAAACATCCGGTCTGGGCCATGAGTACGATCAGGGCCGTCTGCCTGAGCAATGCCGACTTGCCCGACATATTCGGACCGGTCAGAATGATGACCTGTTGTTCGCGGGTATCAAGAAATACATCGTTGGGAATATATTCCTCATCAACGGGCAATTGTTTCTCAATGACCGGGTGCCTTCCCTGCCGGATATCAATGAGCTCCGAATGATCTACAACCGGCCTCACATAATGATTAGCCAGCGATAAGCTGGCAAATGAAAGAAGGCAGTCAAGCCGGGCAATCAATGAGGCATTCAGCTGGACAGCCGGGATGTAGTCAACAACATCGAGGACAAGTTTATGATAAATGTCTGTTTCCAATTGCAATATCTTCTCTTCAGCACCCAGTATCTTTTCTTCGTATTCCTTTAATTCTTCTGTAATATATCTTTCGGCACTAACCAGTGTTTGCTTCCGGATCCATTCCTGGGGAACTTTTTCTTTATGGGTATTTCTGACCTCAATATAATACCCAAATACATTATTGAATCCAACCTTCAGGGAAGGTATGCCTGTATTTTTTATTTCCCTTTCCTGGAGCTTTGCAAGAAAATCCTTACCGGAATATACAATATCACGGAGTTCATCCAGTTCGGCCGAAACACCTTTTGCGATAACATTCCCTTTATTCAGAAGGTTAGGTGGATCTGGCCGGATATCCTTTTCTATCCGGTCACGAAGCGTTGGACAGGGATTTAACTGTTCAGAAATTTTTTTCAGGCCTTTTTCCCCGGTCTTTCCACACAGTGATTTGATCGGTTCAATTGCCGACAGGGCCACCTTAAGCTGAACCATTTCCCTGGGAGTGATCCGTGCGGCGGATACTTTTGAAATAATCCTCTCCATATCACCGATTAACCTGATCTGTTCAGTGATGGATTCCCTGAAATCCGCTTCCTTAATAAAGTGTTCAACAACATTTAATCGTTCATTAATACGGACAATATCTTTTAACGGCAGGGTAAGCCACCTTTTCAGCATTCGGGCTCCCATTGGTGATATCGTCTGATCCATAATATCAAGCAATGTTTTTGCACCATCATTGATCGACTGAAAAAGTTCCAGGTTCCGGATTGTGAATTTATCCAGCCATACATAACTGTCTTCCTCAATCCTGCTTAATGATGTTATATGATCGGTGTGTTGATGTTGTGTGAGCTCAAGGTATTGCAGAATGGCACCGGAGGCAATGATCCCATGTGGAAGATCCTGAACACCAAATCCCTTCAGCGAACTGGTCTGAAACTGTTTAAGTAACCGGTCATTGGCGGTATCTTCTGTAAAGACCCAGTCATCCAGCTTGTATGTATAGAATTTATCTCCAAAGACCTGGAGGAATTCTTTGTATTTTGTTTTTTCTATCAGCACTTCTTTGGGCTGGAAGCTGTTCAGTAGTTTGTCAATGTATTCATATCGTCCCTGTGCCGTTAAAAATTCACCTGTTGAAATATCAAGAAAAGCTATGCCGGATATGTTCTGATTGAGATAAACACTGGCAAGGAAGTTATTTTTCTTATGTTCGAGGACATTCTCATTGAAGGAAACACCCGGTGTGATCAACTCTATTATTCCCCGCCTGACAATTTTTTTTGCCAGCTTTGGATCTTCAAGCTGTTCACATATAGCCACACGCTGACCGGCTCTTACCAGCTTTGGGAGGTATGTATCCAGGGCATGATGCGGAAAGCCTGCCAGTTCAACATAGCTTGCAGCTCCATTGGCTCTCCGTGTAAGTGTGATACCAAGAATCCCGGAAGCTTTAATAGCATCCTCCCCGAAAGTTTCGTAAAAGTCCCCGACCCTGAAAAGCAGTATAGCATCAGGATGTTTCGCCTTGATGCTGTTATACTGCTTCATTAAAGGAGTCTCGACGTATTTTGTGCTATCCGCCAAACGGGGTAATAATTTGTTATTATTCTTAAAACAAAGTTAGTTTAAAAATATCCCGGAAAAAACAAATACCAACAGGTTGTTGAAAACTTCA
>CAZRHW010000310.1:0-4439 GCA_964599785.1 uncultured Bacteroides sp.
GTACGGTGGTGTGAGAGGACAGTGAGTGAAATAATCACTCACTTCCTACTCGATTGCTACTTTTTCCAGGCGATGAAAATCCCGATATACATCGGGACAGGATACACTAAGAATCTTTTAAATGGCTGAAATCCTGAGTATTAGCATTAATTATACAGGTGGAATTTTCGGACTTCCTGAATAAACTGTATGGCAATGGGTCCTGCAAGAGGATTTTCAAAACTCATACGCTCCGGATGCCACTGAACACCCAGGATGAAAGGATGAACTGCGGTGTCGGCTAATTCTATTGCTTCAACCAATCCATCTTCAGCAAAGGCCACAGCCCTGAAAGATACTGCAACATCTTTAACAGCCTGGTGATGGGAACTGTTTACAGTATCTCCTGCAGTCCGGCATATCCCATATAACATGGTGCCAGGAACCAAAGTCACCCAGTGGTTGCTCTGTTTTCCCCGATGATTGATGATTGTATCATAATCAGAAGGAATATCCGGAATCAAGGTGCCTTCATTTACTACATTTAACATCTGGTGCCCTCTGCAGATACATAACAGAGGTATTTTATTGGCCATGGCGTAATGGATCATCCTTATTTCAAGTGTGTCACGACGATCATCAATACCCTCACATTTTTCAATTTCATCCTTTTTACCATATAATGCCGGATTTATATCAGTACCACCTGAGAGGATCATACCCGAAGAATGAGAAAGAAAATACTCAATAGAATCGTGACTGATCCCGTACATATTTATGAAATCCAGGTTATTATCGGCCTGTGAGAGCCAATCCTGGAAGATAGTTACATTCGCTTTTGAGATAAGGATTGTTGGTTTCTCCGAATGCTGACAACCGGAAATTGCGATGGCCAGAAATGAAAGAATGAAAATACAGTACTTAAAGTGTTTCATATTGCAATGAAATAAGAAGTTATTAAAAGTAACGCATTGTGTGTTTAAACCAAAGTTATTAAAATTTAAATCGATTAATAAGCTGTTAAAGGCTTCTCGCAGATATTCGCAGATTATCCCGCAGATTTCGCAGATGCTTTATAATCAGTTTCTTAAGTTCTGCGGAATCTGCGTTTCAATCTGCGGAATCAGCGAGAAATAAAAAATATTTTCTAAGATAATACATAAAAATTAAATTGTGACACACCTCCGACAGGGGTGAGTCAGAGAAGTATGTGTGATAAAACAATTTTCCATCCTACCTGAAAAAATCATCCTGACAGGCTATTCAGGGAATATTTCCGTTTATCATTTATTACTAACTTTAAGCCATGCGGAATTTTTGCATTTTAATCTTGCTAATCATCATATCAGTCAGGGTATCCGGTCAGGAGCAGAATACAGTGACCGCTGCGGAAAAACCTGACACAACTGCTCCAATTGTCAGGATCTGGCAGTTAAAAGATGATTATTCAAGGTTGGAAAATTACTGGCTCGATACGATGCAGACTTCTTTCCAGATCTATAATCCTGTTATGAAACAAAGTTTTAGCAGTGCATACCTGGGAAATCTCGGATTGGCTGCACGAAGTAATCTATACTTCGAAAACAAAAATGAAGTCAGATATCTTTTTTTATATCCCTTCAGGCCATACATGGTTCTTGCTTCTGATAATGTATATTATAATGTCAGAAAACCATTTTCAATACTTGAATATTCCTCAGCAGGGCAGGACAAGCTTAAACGGGAGCAAATGGTTCGTGTTTTACATTCACAAAATATCAACAGGTTTAACAACCTGGGATTGGATATTAGAATGAGCACATCAGAAGGACAATACCTTAATCAGAAAGGTAAATTCACAAATTTCAGATTTTTCGGATCGCATATAAAAGGTGATTATTCAGCACACGCAAGCCTGGCTTTGAATTCTTTCAGGTCAGGTGAAAATGGCGGATTGTTAAATGATAGTCTTTTTATGGAGACCCATGAGGATGGAAAAACTTATGATGTTAACCTGACCGGGGCATCTGTGTTTTCCCGGAATCTGGGGTTTCAGGTAACACAAAGGTACCGTTTTGGGAAGCTAACTGAATACCAGGATACTTCTTCAACAACCGGGGTCAGAAGAATACGGGAACTAACTGCAAAGACAGGGTCGATTATTCACACACTGGAATTTTACCGCAACAAACGTTTTTATAAAGATGATGTAAGTGCTGCATCATCTCCTTTTTATCAACATTATTATATTAATCCGGGTAATACCTATGATTCTTCATTCCAGCGGTCCGTTATAAATACCCTTCAGATCATGCTGGATGAAAATCCCAACAGGAAAAATGATTTTGGTGCCAGGGCATTTATCTCTCATGAATTGGTAAAATACCGGTTCAATCAGCCTCCCGATACAACAATAACCGGCGCGAACGATACTGTAGTTAAAGAAATAACTGAACATCAATACAATAATATTTATGCGGGAGCCAGCCTGAGTCATACAGTTGGTGGTGGATGGAACTGGATCTTTACAGGAAAGCTGTGGCTCATAGGTTACCGGGCAGGAGATATGATCCTGAGCGGGAAGATTGATAAGTATATCCAGTCGGGAAAGGGACAGACCAGTATCACAGTCGGTGGTTCATTGACATTGACGGAACCATCTTATTTTATGCAGCATTATGCATCGAACCATTTCATGTGGGAAAATGATTTTAACAAGACAAAAGAAATTATTGCCTATGGTGGTATTGAGAATGAACCACTAAAATTTAAGTTAAAAGGATACCTCTCAACAATTTCAGATTTTATATATATAGGAACTGACACCCTTCCTTCCCAGCACCACCCGTTAATCAGCATATTTTCTGCAGACCTTTACAAGCATTTCAAACTGGGACCGTTTAATAGTATTCATCGACTGGTTTATCAGCTTAAAACAGATAAGAATATCATCAGGGTTCCGGACCTTTCCTATTATACTTCAAATTTTTTTGATTTTAGCCCGGTAAAAAATGTCCTGACTACCGAGATAGGATTTGATCTGATGTTTTATACAAAATACCATGGCCTGGCGTATATGCCGTCATTCGGTATGTTTTATCATCAGGACGAGAAGGAAATTGGTAATTATCCATATATAGATATCTTCATAACTGCAAAATTGAAAAGAACAAGGTTTTATATTAAATATGACCATATAAATTCCGGTCTGACAGGTAAGGATTACTTTCATGTCCTTCATTATCCAATGCCGGTACGGACATTTAAGTTCGGCCTTTCCTGGACGTTTTATGATTAACCGGGTACGGGGATATCATGGTTCAATTCTGGCAGTCATTCATTCTGGCCGAAGATGCTGATATTTAAATAAATGAAGGCATACGCAGTTGCATATCTCTGTATTTCAGGTTGATTATTCGTGTTTTTAATAAAAAATATTGCAGGGTAATATTTCAATTTGTAAATTGTATGGTTACTCATACTGTTATGCAGTTGAAGAATATCCTTATTCGGCTTCTTATCATCCTGGCATGTATTTCCTGCACAGACAACCGTGACATAAGTTCACAACAAAGGAAAAAAGTTCCGGTTGTGGATCTCGAAGAGATTCGATCGAAGGGAAGGCTGGTTGCCATCACAGATTTCAATTCCACAAATTATTTTATTTACAGGGGTCAACCCATGGGTTACCAGTATGAATTATTACAGGAGCTGGCAGATTATCTGGGCATCAAACTTGATGTAGTTGTCAGCAACGATCTGGAAGAAAGTTTCAATTGCCTGTCAGAGGGTGAGTGCAATCTGATAGCGATTAATCTGACTATAACAAAAGAGCGCAAAAAACTTTTTGATTATACTGAACCACACAGTCAGACCAGGCAGGTACTCATCCAAAGGAAGCCTGACGACTGGAAAAAACTCAGTCAAACTGAACTGGAAAGGATATTAATCAGGAATCAGCTTGAGCTTGCAGGTAAAACGATTTATGTACAACAGAATTCATCTTTTTCAGCGAGGTTGAGGAATCTGTCGGATGAAATCGGAGATACCATTGATATAAGGGAAGTAGCAGAGGATCCTGAACAGCTGATCATGCTGGTAGCACAGGGAGATATCGAATATACTGTATCTGATGAGAATGTAGCCCTGGTCAACCAGACATATTATACTAATATTGATGCATCAATGGCCATAAGCTTTCCCCAGAACCTGGCCTGGGCTGTACAAAAAGGTGCTGTAAACCTGAAACGGGAAATTGATTTATGGATGGTTGAGTTCAGAAAAACGGCAAAATACTTTGTGATCTATAATAAATATTTCAGGAACCAGAAATCAGCAGAGATCGTGAGGAGTGATTATTTTACTATCAGCAGTGGTAAAATATCTCCATATGACCAGGCTATCCGCAAATATAGTGAACAAATAGGGCTTGACTGGAGGTTGGTTGCTTCAATGATCTACCAGGAATCCGGATTTAATCC
>CAZRHW010000311.1:0-4428 GCA_964599785.1 uncultured Bacteroides sp.
CAATGGTCGCAATGGTAACAGGGTTCAGGGCACAGGGTACAGGGTACATTTTCAGGTTGCAGGTTACAGGATACAGGAGGGAGGAGTAGGGAGTACCGTACGAAATTGACATATCGAACAATTTGAATTTGTAAAATGGTTAATTGGTTTATTGTTTTATTGGTGAGTGAGGGTGTTGGTGTGAAAGGGTAAAAGAAATGTGAGCCCCGTAGAGGCTAAATTTTAATTAACCCGGTACGAAGTGCCGGATAAGGATGCAAAAACAGATCACAACCCCGGCCAGGGGTTGAATGATTATAAACTCAAACAGTGATATCCTCCAATGTCCCAAGCTCCCGGAGGGAGCGATGTGTAAAGTGTTACTAAACTTTGATTTATATTTGGTTTATAAGCATGAAATAATCAAATACTATAGCTTTTTGGAATAAACTATTTATTTTTGCAAGCTAATTATTTAAAGAAAGTCATTAAACATGTTGACAGTTGAAAAAATTGGCGGCACATCCATGTCAAAATTCGGGGATGTATTAAATAATATTATTCTCTGGAACAGGAAACCAGGTGATTATTATAACCGTATTTATGTTGTTTCTGCCTATAACAACGTAACCAACTGGCTGCTGGAACATAAGAAAACAGGAGAGCCTGGCATCTATATAAAATTCCTGCATAATGAAGATTATAATGGAGCAATGGATGCTTTGCTTGAAAAATTACTCGGCATTAACAAAGGATTTGTGGATATTAATCTTGATCAGGCAGCAGCAACAGAATTTATTACCAGCAGAATCAATCAATCGAAGAATTACCTGAACAACCTGGCTGCAGTACTTGGATCCGGTTATGTGAACCGGCAAAATATTTTACTGGCAGCAAGAGAAATACTGGCCTCTATCGGGGAAGCACACGCTGCATTCAATTCGGTCAATATCCTTCAGAATCATGGAATAAATGCGACTTTCGTGGATCTTTGCGGATTTAATGATGCTGAATACCTGACAATTAATGAGCGTATCCATAAAGCATTTAAAGATCTGGACTGGTCAAAAACCATTCCTGTCGCCACCGGTTATACAAAAGGTACAGAAGGGATTATGCGGGAGTTTGACCGGGGTTATTCGGAAGTCACATTCAGTAAAATAGCTGTTGAGGTTAAGGCAGATGAAGCGATCATTCACAAAGAATTTCATCTTTCCACAGCCGATCCCAATATCGTTGGCATTGACAGATCCCGGCCAGTCGGGTGTACGAATTATAACGTCGCCGACCAGCTGGCAGATATCGGGATGGAAGCAATCCACCCCAAAGCCTCAAAACCATTGGAAGTAGCTGGAATAGATATCAGGATAAAAAATACATTTGAACCTGGTCATCCGGGAACTGTCATAACCAGAAACTTCAGGGGTAAAGAATCAAAAGTCGAAATTATATCGGGAACCGATAAAGTGATCGCAATTGAGATCCACGATCCATTCATGGTCGGACAGGTTGGATATGATCTGGAATTCATGAAAATATACCAGAAATACAATATCAGTTACATTTTAAAAGCTACCAATGCCAATTCCATCACGACAGTAATCTGGGAATCTGACCGGAGTGACGAGTTGATCAATGAGCTCATGGAGAAATATAATGAAGTAACGGAGAAGCAGGTGGCACTGGTAAGCGCACTTGGCACCAATATGGCTCGGCCGGGCACACTGGCCAAAGCTACCGGTGCCCTAGCCGGGAAGAAGATCAATATAGAATCTATTTCCCAGTCACTCAAACAGGTTAATATACAATTCGTAATCCCGAGAAAAGATTTTAGGGATGCAGTTATTGCGCTGAATGAAGCATTATGCTTTAACGCGTCCTGAAATCACTGTGGTTCAACAGTTTCCTCAGTGGTTCTCTGTGAATTAAATATTTAAAAATCCAGCATATTTTTTAATCTCGGAAGGCCGTTTTTACTTACCGGTAGTTTTGTCCCATCTTTCAGGATAACAATATATGAATTCTTCTCATATAACTGCATTTGAGATATCTCGCTTAACCTGACAATATATGATCTGTGTATCCTTATAAAATCCTCCGGAGGGAGGTGAGATTCAAAATATCTCATTGTTTTCTGTTTCAGGAACTTACTATCCCTTGTAAATAGCATGACATAATCATCCTCTGCTTTTATATAGCACAATTCATCGACAGGTATCACATGTATCTTTGATCTTGAGCGGACGACAATCCGGCGCACAATATCCGGCTGTTGATCTATATGTCCGATTAGTTTATTTGTCATATCAACATCTCCTGAATCGATTCTTTCCCTGGCTTTCTGCAAAGCTTCGGAGAACCTTTCACAGGAATATGGTTTGAGCAGGTAATCCACTGCATTAAACTCAAACGCCTTTATCGCATATTGGTCAAATGCTGTTATAAAAATGATTGCCGGTTTATGATCAAGGACCTCCAGCATTTCAAATCCGGTAAGTTTGGGCATTTGTATATCGAGGAATACCAGGTCCGGTTTCAATTCATTAATGGCCTTCAGTCCTGAAAAACCATCTTCATATTCGCCTGTAACCTTAATATCAGGATGGCTCTTCAGATAGTTATATATAAGGTCCCTTGCCAGTTTCTCATCTTCGACAATAATTGCTTCGATCATGATATTATTTATTTTGAGGTATTCTTAAGATGACTTTAAACATATTTACATCCTTTTTAATTTCCAGGAGAGCCTCTCTGTTATATATCAGCCGTAAGCGATTCTCCACATTTTTTAATCCGACACCTGTACCTTTAAGGCTTTTATGCTCAGGATCAAAATTATTGCTCAGGCTTATCTCAATAAAATTTCCCGAACCTTTACATGAAAGGTTGACAAAAACATTATCTGTGCTTTCATAAACTCCATGTTTGATTGCATTTTCAACAAGAGGCTGGAGAATCATATTGGGCAGACTGGCATGAAGGCAGGCTTCTCCAATATTTTTTTCAAAAACAAGTTTCTCACCGAACCTGATTTTCTCGATATCCATATATAACTCTATATTCTTTAATTCCTCCGCAAAAGTAGTTTTATCCTGCTGATCATACTTCAGAGCATATCGCAGAAAATCGGAAAGTTTAATGATCATTTCCCTTGCTTTATCAGGATTACTAATTGTCAGGGAACTGATTGAGTTCAGGCTATTGAAAAGAAAATGCGGATTCATCTGGGATCTTAATAGGTTTAATTCCGATTCCCGCACAAGCAAACTGAGTCTGGTTTCATTCAGTCTTTTTTCTTCCAGAACTTTATAATAAACAAGTAGATGATAAAAAAGTACGGATGCAATGAAGAAAAGCATACCAACAATTACCCTGACAAAAAAAGTATCGTTCAGAAACCTGAAGTATTCTTCATTACCTGCAAACAGGATTTTAAGGATGAAATAACCAAGATACAACCATACCGGCAATATGATCAATCCAAGGATGAAGTATGTAACCAGGCTACGAAGGCTGATCTTTCCTTCAGGATTATTATACCGGACCGGGTACCACAAAATGACAGCAATCAAAGCAAAAAGGCCGTTATAAACCAGACTATCTGTAACGGCCATGAGTATACTCAGGTCATAATAAATAATACCCAGGATAGAATGGACCCCGACAATCAGGATCCACAGTGTTGTGTAAAAATAAATGTTCCGTTTCCTTTCAAACAGCGGATTAGCCATTATGGATTATTTAAAAGCTTACCACATCTCCTCCTCCAAAGATGGTTATTCCCTTTATGACCAGTTCACAGGTTGGATCACGCACTTCATCAGGTCTTGTTCTTCTTTTATCAGAAAATCCTCCAAAAATTGATGAAACTTCAATTTTTATATCCCAGTTGGATGGCACGATCAGTTTGGTTCCTCCAAACATGGCAAACAGATCGATCACATTCTTTCCTTTTGCCAGGCCGGCGGATCGAAAATCAATCTTGGATCCCCCAAACAAAGCAGTGATTTTGCCTCCCTTAAAATTCTGGGAGGTAATAATTCTGTCTCCCCCTCCAAAAACGGACATATCATCTATATAATCAATACTGCTTTCAGTATGGATATGTTGACTTCCCCATCGCCTGGTAATGATCAAAAGTCCCATTGCCAGTAAAAGAACGGGCCAGAACAGGTGATGCCACTCAAAAGGCACATCCCATATACGGGGTATCAGGAAGAATCCACCGACACCTATCAGGATATATCCGGTTATTCTATTCTCACGTGAAATTAGGAAGAATAAACCTATCAGAATCAATAATGCCTGCCAGGAAAAAATAATTCCCCTGAAATGCCAGGGTATCCAGTGGAAATTGACAGCAATCAGCAATAATCCAGCAAATATAAATATAAGACCAAGTATTGCTCTTCTGTTACTCTTATGTTCATCCATGATTTGCTCCTTTCT
>CAZRHW010000312.1:0-4421 GCA_964599785.1 uncultured Bacteroides sp.
ATCTTCGTCGATAAGCATCCTGGGTTGCCTCTTCTGCCAATTTTCTCTGTGCATCTGCCTCGAGTCTCCTCTGTTCAGCTGTATCGGCCTGTGCATTGGCCATTGCTTCATTTATCAGTGCAATTCTACGTTGCTGGTTAGCAACCACTGCAGATGAATCCGCCTGCAACTGCCTGTATATCGCCAGGGTGGCATTACTGTCTGCAAGTATCCTCTGCCTTTCAGCTTCATCCAACGCATCCAGTGCCCGCTGTCTTTCTATCCCGGCAATGGTGGCACTACTGTCTGCCAGCAAACGCTGCCGTTCAGCTTCATTCTGTGCTTTGACAGCCTGTTCACGGAGAACGAAAGAATAAAGCATCAGGCCGATTGAGATGATGGCGGCTGTCCCCAGCACCATGGCAAAGATCCTTGTGCGTTGCAACTGTCGTTTCTGGAGGCGGATCTTGTTTTCCTCTTCTATAATGAATTCCTTTTCGCTTGTATCCAGGAAGACCATGGCCCTTTCAAATGCCGGATTATACCTTGCAGCCCATGTAAGTGTAGGTTGCTGCTTTTTCTGCCAGTTCAAAGCAAGGGTCAGATCAGGAGGCCGCCAGAGCCCTGTCTTCCCGGCCTGGAACAGTCCGGATGCTTCAGCCAGCCGGTTATACATCTGTACTGCCTGAGCCTCCTCATCAACCCATATTTTGAGCCTGTCCCATATCCTCATAAGGCTTTCATGGGAAATATCGATCACTGTCTCTTCAGCAAGCTGGAGATGATAAGCAGGTGTAAGAAATGATCTGCCCTGAGCACGGAAAATGTCGATCACCCTGACTAGTTCATCAGAAGTTGTCCTGGCTATCTCTGCTATTATTTTCAGCCTTGTGGGTTGACGGATGCCGACAATATCCCCCCCTTTCTCCGTGAGGGTTTTGAACATAATTTCACAGATCTGTTTTTCGTGTGGTGTCAACTCTTCAAAAGCTTCATTTGCATGTTCCGAGAGGGCTTTTTCCATCCTCCCGACTGCATCATAATCGGAAATACTGATCGGCCTCGACATATCACCCAGATCAAGCCAATAATCCCAGGTACGCATTAAGGCATGCTGCAAAATCGGCAACTGGTCGGGATTATCACCGACATCATTGAGCAATTGTTGTACCAGGTTGGGATCGATCTGTGCGCCTCCCACAGCAACCGGCCCTGTAACGGCAGACCGGAAGTCATCACGTGTCATCTGTGGGATGAGGTAATTACTCTCATTGATCAGCCTGGTCAATTCCTGGAATTGTGAACATTCACCGATAAAATCGGAACGCATGGTGAGAATAACATAGATTGGGATATCTTTTTGTCTCACTGCGCTGACAAGCAGTTTGACATAAGCTTCCGATTCATTGAAAGTAATTTCATCTCTCCTGCTTTTCTTGAACCTGAACAATTCTTCGAACTGGTCAACCATCAACAGAATATTCGATTGCTGGTCCTGTTCCAGTTGAGAGATGGCATCTGATAAACCAAGTGAACTTCTCCTAAGGATTGCCTGGATAACACTGCGGTTTTTTTCATAATCCGCTGTCTCATCTTTGATAAAGGCATCTGTCAAAGAAATGGCTAGATTATCCACCGGTTGATTCCCCGGTCTGGTAGTGATAATTTTCCAGTCTGAGCCTGCTTCAGCAATGAATCCTCCATGGAGAATCGGGACTAGCCCGCAATACATCAGGGAGGATTTACCACTTCCCGAAGCTCCAATCACAGCAACAAAACGGTTTTCTGAAAGATGCTGGAGAACTTCTTCGCTCTGTCCTTCTCTTCCGAAAAATAAATGGCTCTCTTCAATACTGAATGGCCTTAGCCCCGGGAATGGGTTGCCCAGTGTCCCGGGTTCACTTTTCTGGTTTACATTGTTTCCGGAATTCTGATTAGTCATATCGCGTTACTTCAGTTTTTCAATAAAAGGATCAAGTTGTATAACAGGATCTTTTCCCCTCATGATCATTGTGTCTTTAGGAAAAGAAATATTTTCACCAGGATCAGTACCCGTGATCAGGACACCTTTTGCCTGCATTGGTTTCTCTCTGCCCAGGCCTGGTGCTTTCATAAGATCGGACAATTTGCTCATCAGCCATGTCCGTGATCCTGAACGATGGTAAACCAAAGCTGCATCACACTGGATAAGCATTTCTTTGTGTATGTTGACCAGATTCGGATCACCATCATCATAATTGATCTTTGCTGTCTGAATCCCCTTTGAAGAAATAGCTTTATCGATAGATTGAATATCCTTTTCATCTCTTTTGTCATGGATCAGATAGACCATTCTTGTTTTATCCTGTCGTATCTCATCTCCTTCTGTAGCCTTTTGTGAGGATTCCTTAAGCCTTGTTACGATCAGTGTTTTAAATAATTCAAGTGGTACCTGCAAAATATCAGTCCGGTGCAATTTTTCGATATCACGCCTGAGCTGGGAAATAAGTTGTTCCTGGCGTTCATCCGCAGGCTTCATATCAGGCGGTAACCATATGAACCGCTGTAACCGGGACTTCGATGATAAAGCAGGATCACTCTCAAGTGCTTCAATATATTCGGTTACATATTGCAGTTGTAATTCAGTGATATCAGTTTGAGCACCGGGATGGTTCAGACCGTAATGATTCCCGATAAGATGAATTGAAAGGTTCGACTTATCGATATATTTCAGGACATAGGACTTTAATTCCGATAGGGGGAAATTCAGGTCAATATCAGGATAGATCCTGTATCCGTGAACCAGCAGTTCCCTTCTGATGATATCCCTGTTCAACTCCTGATCTGATCCGGTCGCTGCCAGATAAACAAGAACCTCTCCATCTTTCCTGCCTTTTTCATCTGAAAAATATTGCTGCAGGGTGATTTTAAGATCCGAAACCAGGTCAAGAAATTTTGGCCAGTATCCCATCATATCAGGAACCATGAGAATATCTCCCTGACTGGCTTCTGTAAACTGAAAGAAATCATAGGCTGGCAAATGCTGAATAAAAGAAGGCTCAGACTCCCCGGCAATTTTTGACAAGTCAATCCTGTATATTTTATTGGATGCACCGGCGTAAATATCCTGGTTGGGCTTTTTATCGAAGCATACTGTGCGGAGAAATTCTGAATATTTTTTATTATTCAGGAAAGAATCTGTTATAAAAACCATATAACCTGCTGCATTTTTCCATACATCGCTTTTATCCTGGTCCTTATCGGTAACAATCCTGATTTCCGATTTGGTTTTTGTAAACCGTTCAAGCAGGAAATCAAGGTTATTCCTGAATTCTGTTATCCAGTTTTCTGTTGCCTGATCAACCAGATCTCCGGATCCCGGCCTGATCAGGCAAATAATTATTTTTTGATCCATATTATATTTTTATTCCTATAACCAATATATCATCCACCTGTTGTAAATCTTTTTTCCATTCAAGGAATCTTGTCTCCAGAATTTCTTTTTGTTTTACAGCCGGCAAAGTATGAATTTCAGTTAGCAGTTCCCTAAACCGTTTGATCATAAATTTTTTAAGTTTGGGTCCACCGAACTGATCGGCATAACCATCTGAAAATATAAAGATCATATCCCCTTTTTTCAGCTCCACATATTTATTGGTAAACTGCTGTAATTCCTCTCCGATAAAAGCCCCTACAGGAAACTTATCTGCATCCAACATAATCAATTCATGATCTCTGAACAGGTAGAGTGGATTGAATGCCCCTGCATATTCCAGTTTATTCTTATTAAAATCGATACTGCATAGTGCAATATCCATTCCGTCTTTTACGGTAACCTCCAGCCTCGACTGTCGTAAAGTACCTGTAACTCCCTTGTTCAAAGCATTCAGAATATCAGCCGGTGTCCTTGCCCCGACTACATTAACTGAATAGTCAAGCTGGTCATGACCCACAATCGACATAAATGCTCCGGGTACTCCGTGCCCGGTACAATCAACAGCAGCAACATAAACCTTGCTATCCTTCCTGTTCAGCCAGTAAAAGTCTCCGCTGACAATATCCTTTGGCATATAAAAAATAAAATAATCAGGTAACAGGCTGTCGACATACTCATCGGGAGGAAGGATCGCAGTTTGGATACGTTTGGCGTAATGTATGCTGTCTTCAATATGCCGTTTTTGTTCTTCAATTTCCTTATAAGCATGTCCCAGGTTCGCGTTTGCATCTGACAGCATATTACGCTGTTCCTCAAGGGAGTCCCTCTGAGCTTCAATTTCCTCTTTCTGGTGTTCAATTTCAGCTGTCCGCTCCTTAACTTTCTGTTCAAGATCATTTGTATAACTCTCCAGCTGCTCAATCATGACGTTAAATTTCTCGGACAACCTTGTAATTTCATTCTTTCCCACAACCTCTGCCCGTTCATTTAAATGGCCATCTGTAATCCTGTTTACATTCCTGACAAG
>CAZRHW010000313.1:0-4419 GCA_964599785.1 uncultured Bacteroides sp.
ATGGAAAGATACTTCCTGTCTCTATATCAACACCTTAAGGGGATTCAATCTATATCACTAACAATCATATTACTTTCATCATAGTCTTTAGGTTCAATTTCACCCTTTAATATCATCAGTCCGTTCATCGCAAGAGCATGCATCTCATCTTCCCCAGGGTAAATAATTACCGGAGCGATAAATGACACCATTTTTTTTATATATTCGCAGACCATAGGGTTATTGGCAATTCCTCCGGTTAATATTATTCCGTCGACATTACCTTGAAGAACGGTTGCCATTGCTCCAATTTCTTTTGCTACCTGGTATGACATGGCATCCTGAATGAGCCTGGCTTTTTCATCTCCATCCTGAGCCATTAATTCAATTTCGTAGGCATTATTTGTTCCAAAATAAGCCACATAACCTCCCTCACCGGTAATCATTCGTTTAACCTGTTCCAGTGATACACCTTCCATATGGCAGAAGCTTGCAAGAGCACCGGCAGGAAGGGTGCCGGAACGTTCGGGTGAAAATGGTCCTTCTCCGTCAAGTGCCTGATTTACATCAATCACTTTTCCGTTTTTATGAGCACCCACTGAGATGCCGCCTCCCATATGTGTGATGATAAGATTCAGATCTTCATATTTCTTATTAAGCAACCTGGCATATGATCTTGCCGTGGCTTTCTGGTTCAGTGCATGGAAGATGGAGATTCTTTTAAATACCGGATGACCGGTAAACCTGGCAACATCCTCAAGTTCATCAACAACAACAGGATCAGCTATATAGGCTTTCGCTGAGGGTAGCATCCTGGCGACATCATCGGCTATTAATCCTCCCAGATTACTGGCATGTTGACCAAGAATTCCTTCCAGCAGGTCATTTTTCATGGCTTCATTAACTCTATAAATACCTGATTTAATCGGCTTTAGAAGTCCACCTCTGCCAACAACAACCTGAATCTGTTCAAATTCAATATGGGCATTTTTCAATTCTTCGATCACAATATCTTTCCTGTATTTATACTGGTCGGATATCCTCTTAAATTTCAGAAGTTCTTCTGTATTGTGGGGGATGCTTTTAAGGAAAATAACTTTTGAGTTGATATAAACCGCCACTTTCGTTGAAGTTGATCCGGGATTTATTGCCAGAATATGATGAAGTGCCATAGGTTGAAAAATTGAAGGTTTCGATAATCAAAGTATTATTCCAGGGCAGCTGCAAGCACGACAGACATCAGTTTACTCGCCTCAGAGTCTGCCCGGCTGGTTAAAACGACAGGTGAAACGGCACCCATGACAATAGCTGCTGAAATACTGCCTGCGAGAAAAATTAATGACTTATAAAGTATGTTTCCACTATTCAGATCAGGGGTAAGGATAACATCAGCATCTCCCGCAACCTCACTCTTGATACCCTTATGATTCGCCGCTTCTTTGTTAACCGCATTATCCAGTGCAAGTGGACCGTCGATCATACATCCGGTGATTTGACCACGGCGGTTCATCAATGTCAGCATGGCAGCATGAACAGTCGATTCAATTTTTTGGTTCACTACTTCCACGGGTCCAATAACAGCTATTTTGGGATTTTTCTGTCCCAGCCTGTGGAACACTTCAATAGCATTCCGGATAATACTGACTTTTTCTTCCGCATCGGGATGAATGTTTATGCCTGCGTCAGTCACAGCCAGCAACTTATGGTACCCGGGAATTTCGAGAAGGGCAAAATGGCTTAGCACCTCACGTTTTTTTATTCCTGTTTCTTTGTTTAAAATAGCTTTGAGAAAAGGTGCAGAAGGGACCAATCCTTTCATAAGGATATCAGCCTTTCCGTTTTTAATAAGGGAAACAGCGGTATAACATGCAGTAACCGGATCGGGTTCATGAATGATATTGTATAATGTAGCATCAATTTTCAGATCTGAACAGATCTCTCTTATTTGTTGTTCCTGACCGACGAGTATGGGGTCAATAATTCCTTTGATACAAGCCATATTTACTGCCTGGAGAACCTGTTTGTCGTTGGCTGCAGCAACAGCGAGCTTGCTTTTTTGTTTCTTTTTTGCTAATAAATAGAGTTCATCAAGCTTTTTTAACTCCATACAATTTTTATTTTCCCTTGATAATTCGTTCAGTATCTTCGGCAATTTTCAGTTCCTCATTGGTAGGGATCACGAGTACTTTAACCTTTGATGTATCTTTTGTAATGATTGCTTCTTTACCGCGCAGGTTGTTGTTTATTTCATCATCCAACTCAAGGCCGAGAAAACTGATATTTTTACAGATTTCCCTGCGTGTTTTGGATGAATTTTCACCGATCCCTCCGGTGAATACGATTGTGTCGATGCCATTCATGGCGGCTGCGTAGGCTCCGATATATTTGCGAACTCTGTAGTAATACATTTCCAGGCCAAGAATAGCCCGTTCATCCTTATTTTCAGCAGCATTCTCTATTTCCCTCATATCTGAAGATATGCCGGTAATACCCAGCATCCCGCTGTGTTTATTAATCAGCGTATTTGCTGCGTGACTGTCTATTTCTTCTTTTTGCATAATATATATCAGGATACCCAGGTCAAGGTCTCCGCATCTTGTACCCATGATCAATCCTTCCACCGGGGTAAGCCCCATGGATGTATCTACGGTCTTACCACAATTTATTGCAGCCATGGATGCTCCATTCCCCAGGTGGCAGGTGACTATTTTCAGGTCACAGGGACTTTTCTTAAGGATCTGGTAAGCTCTCTGGGATACATATCTGTGGCTGGTACCATGAAAACCATATCTTCTCAGACCATATTTCATATATAACGGGTAGGGTATAGCATACATGTATGCGTATTTTGGCATTGTCTGGTGAAATGCAGTATCGAATACGGCAACTTGAGGCACTTTAGGCAGCAGTTCCTGGATAGCCAGAATACCCTTCAGATTAGGAGGATTGTGAAGCGGGGCAAGATCAATACACTCTGTAACTTTATCAATTACTTCAGGTGTAATTTTTACACTGTCCTGAAATTGTTCTCCTCCATGTACAACACGGTGTCCGACGGCATCAATTTCATCAAAACCTTTCAGACTGCCACGTTTAGCACTCGTTAAAATCCCTAAAAGATATTCAATACCTGCCTGATGGTCAACAATTTCACCTTCCAGTGTGACAGAATCTCCATCATTTCTTTCATGTTTGATATGGGATCCATGCAAACCGATCTTATCAACAAGGCCTTTGGCCATTGTTTCCTTCTTCGTCATATCAAAAAGTTGATATTTGATAGATGAACTGCCGCAGTTGAGGACGATTATTTTCATTGAATAATTTTTAGTTGAATTCAGTGGCTGTTATGGCCTGGCTGATAATCTTTCCATTTTCATATTTATAGAATCCTTTTCCGGTCTTTTTCCCAAGATAATTTGCCCGTACAAGCCTTTTCAGGATTGGTGATGGTTTGAAATTGGCTGTTCCAAACTCCATGTAAAGGTTATTCATCCATTTTAGTACCTTATCCAGCCCAACCCTGTCGGCAAGTTCAAACGGACCAAATTGGAGTCCATATCCATTTTTCATTGTTAAGTCTATATACTGGACAGCCGCTACACCTTCCATAAGCAATTCGCATGCTTCATTAATAAGTGTTACGATCAATCTGGTACTGATATTTCCGGGTGATTCATGCAGGGTAATGGGGAATTTATCAAGCATTTTAATAAATCGTATCGTGAAATCATAGGTAGCATCACTGGTACATAATCCTCTGATAACTTCCACCACCTTTACAGTAGAAGAGGGAGAAATGAAATTTATCCCAATCACCCTTTCAGGATATTTCAATACGGAGGCGAGATCGGAGATCATCAGTGTGGAATTGTTTGATGCGATCACAGTTGAGGGAGTTACTACTGCCTCAACATTTTTAAATACTTCTTTTCGCGCTTCCAGTGAGGTGAAGCGCTGTTTAATATTGATCGATTCAATTACAACATCGCTATCACTGATATCCTTGTAATCTGTTGATCCGCGTATACGGGATAAAATAGCCCGTTTTTCACTGTTTGTCAGTCCCCATTTATTGATCACTTCATCAAGAGAATCATTGATTTCCTCCATGCTGGTTTTAATACGCTCCCGGGCTACTTCAAGGAATATGACATCAATACCGTGCTGACTAAGTATCCGGACAATTTCCTGTCCCATATTGCCACAACCAATAACACCGACTTTTTTTACTCCGCCTTTTCTTGATTTCAGTATCTTTTTACTGAGACTGTAATCTTCTAAAGATTCTGTCATTTGATTAATTAGTTTAATGATCCGATATAAGATTTAATATTTCATTTATTTGATTTATAATTAACCTAAGTTGCTAGTTACAAGTTACAGGTTGCAGGTTAATGTGTTATAAATCAAAACATTAATTAAATGATAATTGATTTA
>CAZRHW010000314.1:0-4419 GCA_964599785.1 uncultured Bacteroides sp.
TATGCCTATTCTATTTATTATAAAAAATATTTAACATTTATTTAATCAATACAATGGATAATTCGGTTGTTAATACAATAGATAATTCAGTTGTCATTCAATAGATAATTCAGTTGTTCTTCAAACAACGAAATACATCTTTAGGATCAATGTCATCCCGAAGAGCGAAGCCTGCCTGCCGGCAGGCAGGCGATTTCGGGATCTTCTTTGAACCTCCTTAATTTATCTTTTAGCTGGTTGCTATTTAACCATTCAACCATTTAGCCATTTAACAATTTATTTAGTTTTGAGGCATTTGAGTGCATTTAAGTGCATTTGAGGCATTTTACTCATTCCTCCCTTCCCCAAAAATTAACCAGTTTTACCTGTTCACACCAGTGTCAGTCTTACGAAACCGGTAATATGCAGCACATGCGCCTTCTGATGAGACCATCGGTGCACCCAACGGGTGTTCAGGTTTGCATTCTTTTCCGAAAGCCGGGCAATCAGATGGTTTTTTCAGTCCCTGTAAAACTTTTCCTGCAATGCATAGTTCAGATTCATGAACAGAGAGATCAGTGATATTAAAGATAAGCTCAGCATCATAATTCTCATATGTTTTGGAGAGTTTATATCCACTTTGAGGAATCGTACCTATTCCTCTCCATTTCCGGTCTGTAACCTCAAATACTTCACTTAATAATTTTTTAGCGTGGATATTGCCTGTCTCTGTCACTGCCCTGCTATAAGCATTATACACTTCGAACCTGTTATTCTCCAGCATATCAACTGCATGATATATCCCCTGAAGGATATCAACCGGTTCAAAACCAGTTATCACAACCGGGACATGATACTTCTGAGAAAGAGGAATATATTCCCTATAGCCCATCACCGTACAGACATGACCGGCAGCCAGGAATGCCTGGATCCTGCTTCCTTCCGATTCAAGTATAGCTTTCATCGCGGGTGGGACAAGCACATGTGAACTGAGAATAGAATAATTATTTATTCCCTTTCGCCTGGCCTCTTTGACTGAAAGTGCATTGGCAGGTGCAGTTGTTTCGAAACCAATTGCAAAGAAAACCACCATTTTATCCGGATTATCTTCAGCCAGTTTAAGAGCATCGAGGGGTGAATAGACCATCCTGATATCCCCGCCCCCTGCTTTAATTGTCAGAAGATCCTTTTCGGATCCCGGAACTCTTAACATATCACCAAAAGATGCAAAAATCACATCCTTCTGCGAAGCAATTGCAATAGCCTTATCAACAAGCTCAAGCGGGGTAACACATACAGGGCAACCCGGTCCATGTACCAGATGGATCTGCCGGGGAAGATATTCTTCAATATTATACCGCATAATGGAATGGGTTTGTCCGCCGCAAATCTCCATGATCACCCATTCATGCTTTGTAATCTTTTTTAGAGATAACGATAGATTCTGAACCAAAGTCCTGTTACGGTATTCATCAATATATTTCACAACGAAAAGGATATAATGAGAAGACTGGAATGAATATTCCTGGCTGGTTTAAATTAAGTCAAATTGTTGATTTTCATCTATTTCCCCAAGTTCCCTGATCAGGCTGATTGTCTCAAGTGCCTCTTCTTCATTGAGTATATTCAATGCCATTCCAACGTGGGCAAGTACATAATCACCAATTTTAACCTCGGGTAACCATTGTACACAGATATCTTTTACGATACCTGAAAAATTTACCCTTGCCATCCTGAGTTCAGGGTTGCTATCATCGATATTTATTACCTTTCCGGGCACTGCAAGACACATAAAATAATCTCCTGTTTTATTATTCAGTTTGCAATAACGCACAAAGTAAGGAAAAAATAATGAGAAAAACCCGGTAATAAACGGGCTTAAAAATAATTGAAATACCATTAATCAGCTCAAGTTGCCATTTACAGGTTGCAGGTTGCAAGTTGTTAAATATCAATATATTGTAATCATACACATTAAATATAAATCATGGTATAAATTAATTCATTTTCAATTAATGCATTGATTTACAACATATTAACATATAACTTATAACACATAACCAGCAACCTGGGTTAATTAATGTTAAAGAACATCTATAAATGGGTGCGATAAAACAGATTGATATGGATAAAATGATAGAGTTGATAGCATAGCGATCCAGTCATTTAAAGTGACTGGATCATTAGCGAAGCTATACCCGCTTGTGAAGGTTTATAGTAGCGATCCAGTCACTTTAAATGACTGGATCATTAGCGAAGCTATGTCCTTACGCGATATTTTTAACAGAGGATGCTGGCTCCCGGGTTAGTAAAAGGAATATGCTTTTACCTTTCTTCTCTGCCATTTGATTTTCTCCTTTTCACCGCTGTCATAATTTTGATTATTTTTATAACATGAATACTAAAAATTTTATAAGAAGATCCCTATTATTTTTTACTGTAACAATCATGGTTTCTATCTTCTCCTGCAAAAAAGGGGATCTCGGTCCAAATCTGGAGGCCGATGCCGGTCCGGATACATTGGTTCATATCGGTGATACTGTGAGACTGGATGCAAGCGGATCTCTTGGGCATAATTATGAAATCACCTGGACAATAACCAGTCAACCATCAAATGATACGGTTACATTTTCACAATCCGATTCTGCTTATCTTATACCCTCCACAAACGGCAATTATACGCTCAAGCTCAGGATATCCAGGGATAATGAATTCAGCGAAGACTTTAAGACAGTTATGGTTGCAGGTGCGATTCCCCTATCCGGAACACTGGTCAATGATACTGTTCTTACAAAGGTAAATGCCAGTCAGGAAACAGATTATATCGTCACATCCGACCTAACTGTTTCAGCCTTACTGGATATTCATCAGGGAGTGATCCTTGAATTTGCTGATGATGCCGGATTAATCATATCGGAAACAGGTGAGCTGATTGCTGAAAATGTTTCATTCATAGCAGCCGGGGAAAAGTGGAAGGGCATTCACCTGAAGGGTCCCAGAACAGTTTTAATCAGCTGTATTATACGGGATGGCGGTTCTTCTTCCTATACAACTGAAACGACTGATAATGCTGCCATCATATTATCAGGAAATGCAGTTGCTTCCTTTTCAGGTAATACTTTCGAATCAAGCGGTGGCTTCGGTATAGTTGTCAGGGACAATGCAATTTTCAAACTGGATAACACCTCCCAGACTCTTCCACTTGCGAACAATAAATATATTTCAAACGCTTCAGGGCCCATGAAGGTACCTGCTTCGATATTCAGCAAACTTGCCAGTCCTGACTTCGCAGATGAATCCGAAGGCACCTATCTTACTATATATCAATCAACATATGCCTCAACAGAAACTGTAAATCCTAATATCACCAATTTCGGAATTCCTTATAAATTCACCGGACTTTTAAAGTTTAACAAACCACTTACCATTCTTCCCGGAGTAGAAATTTATTTTACCCGTACTGCAGGAATGATCGTTACAGGAGATCTGAATATTAACGGCTCGTCCAGTAAGCCGGTGACTATTGATGGATTAGCCGGCACACCCGGATCATGGAATGGTATATATGTAAAAAACGGGAACACCCTGATCACCTATACATCCATTTTAGATGCCGGATACAGGGCACTTGAAGGGCTGACAGAAACTGCCGCCCTGACGGTCGAAGGCACATTAAATATGCAGCATTCAGAAGTATCCGGTAGTGGTGGAATGGGTATATTCCTGAAAGATCAGGCAACCATCCAGTATACAGAAAATTTTTCAGGCAATACGCTCCAGGATAACATGACATCTGCCATCAGACTTGGTTTTGATGATGTCCACAAGGTCCTGCAGAATAATACGATCGGTGCCTATTCATCTACAGTGCCGGCAATCGAGGTCAGGGCCGGCAAAACCGATATCCTGGGCACTTGGATAAACCTGAATGCTGAAATAGATTAT
Source organism: uncultured Bacteroides sp. (assembly GCA_964599785.1). Taxonomy (GTDB): domain Bacteria; phylum Bacteroidota; class Bacteroidia; order Bacteroidales; family SM23-62; genus LJUQ01. The sequence continues at coordinate 3,925 of CAZRHW010000314.1, forward strand.
CTTATCATTGAAGATGTGACTCTGAAAGCTAAAAAATCAATGACTATTGAATCTGGCACAATTATAAATTTTGCCTCAGGGACATCATTAAACATCCTCGGTAGTCTGGATGCATCGGGTGTATCATTTCTTGGTGCTGAACAAACAGCCGGTTACTGGGAAGGTATCATTCTTTCAACGGATAACCACGTTATTCTCGATAATTGTGACATTCAGGATGGAGGAGGAGGTTTAACCGACAAGGCTAATATCGTGATTCAACCTGCCGCAGTCAGTGTCTCAATAACAAATTCCTCTATTACCAATAGTGCCGGATACGGAGTAATTGTTCAAACTGGCGCATCAGACTTCAGCATTAATTCACCGGAATCAGGCAATACCCTTGAAGGTGTACTTGGTGGATTTCTGGATAAAAACTGATTGGGAAATTATCCTGCAAGTTCGGCACGGTTTTCATAAATCTTGGTAATTGCCTTCACGATATCATCCATGTCA
>CAZRHW010000315.1:0-4416 GCA_964599785.1 uncultured Bacteroides sp.
TTTAATTGTGTCTGCTTCGTTTTTAGAAACTCCTTCCCTGATTGGGGCTGGAGCTGAATCAACAACTCCTTTTGCCTCTTTAAGGCCCAAACCAGTAAGTTCTTTTACTAATTTAACAATTTGGAGTTTTGCTCCTCCCGGTGATTTAAGAATGATATCAAAGCTTGTTTTTTCCTCAGCTGCAGTTTCCTGAGCACCCCCTGCTCCGGGGCTGGCAACTGCAACAGCTGCTGCAGCAGGTTCTATCCCATGCTTCACTTTAAGGACATCGAGAAGTTCATTAACTTCTTTCACCGTCAGTTTTACCAATTGATCTGCTAATGCATTAACGTCTGCCATTTTTCTAGATATTTTAAAGTTTATTAATTACTATCCTTTTCAGCAAGTGTTTTCAGCACACCTGCAAGGTTATTACCCCCTGACTGCAGAGCAGACAGGAGGTTCCTCATCGGTGATTGAAGCAATATCAGCACATCACCGATTAGTTCTGTTTTGGATTTCAAGCTTGAAAGGACCTCGAGCTTATCATCTCCCAGATAGATGGTTTCTTCAACATATGCACCTTTCAGCAAAGGTTTTTCATGATCCTTTCTGAATTCCTTAATCAGTTTTGCAGGAATACTACTTGTATCACAAAACATGATCGATGTTGAATTTCTCAGTATGGTATACATTTCATTGAATGCGCCATCAAATTTATCTAAAGCTTTTTTCAACAGTGTATTTTTTACGACAACCAGCTCCACATCCTGTTCAAAACATTTTCTTCTGAGCATACTCGTATCAGCAGCATTAAGTTCAGATGTATCGGCAAGGTAAAAATGGTTGTACCTGTTGATCTGTTCTTCCAGATTATTTATGATGACATTTTTATTTTCTCGTCTCATGATTTTATAAACGTACGTTAAAGGATTCAGTACTATTCATCCAGGATTTTTGTATCCAGTCTGATCCCGGGGCTCATGGTACTGGATAAAAAAATACTCCTGATGTAAGTACCTTTGGTAGCAGTGGGTTTCAATCGGATAATGGTATTGATAAATTCTTTAATATTATCTGCAATCTGTTCGGGATTAAAAGAGATTTTTCCGATTCTTGAATGGATAATACCGAATTTATCAACTTTAAAATCAATTTTACCCTGTTTAACATCTATGACTGCTTTACCGATGTCCATGGTTACAGTTCCACTTTTCGGATTAGGCATCAATCCCCGTGGTCCGAGGATCTTACCAAGTTTTCCGATTTTAGACATAACCGGGGGCATTGTGATAATCACATCCACATCTGTCCATCCCTTTTCTATTTTTTCAATGAACTCATCCAGCCCCACAAAATCAGCGCCGGCCTCATTAGCTTCAGATTCCTTATCGGGTGTACATAAAACAAGCACTTTAACCTGCTTCCCTGTACCATGAGGCAGTGTTACAACACCACGGACCATCTGGTTGGCTTTCCGCGGGTCCACTCCAAGACGAACGTCAATATCGATGGAAGCATCAAATTTTGTTTTCGTGATATCTTTTAACAGGGTAGCTGCTTCTGTGAGTTTATAAAGCCTGCCTTCCTCGATCTTCTCAAGAGCCAGTTTTCTGTTCTTTGTCAGTTTTGTCATTTCTATAAAGGATTAAACATTGGAAGGGAATTCACCTCTAACGGTAATTCCCATGCTTCTGGCGGTACCTGCCACCATTTTCATGGCTGATTCCAGCGTAAAGGCATTCAGGTCGGGCATCTTATCCTGAGCAATAATTTTAATCTGATCCCAGGTCACCATTGCTACTTTCTCACGATTTGGTTCCGGTGATCCCTTTTTTGTTTTTGAAGCCTCAAGCAGCTGAACAGCCACCGGTGGAGTTTTAACAATAAAATCAAAGGATTTATCGGCATACACCGTGATCACAACCGGGAGTAACTTACCTGCCTGATCCTGGGTCCTGCCATTAAATTGTTTGCAAAACTCCATGATATTCACTCCTTTGGCACCGAGGGCGGGGCCGACAGGAGGAGATGGATTTGCAGCACCACCCCTGATCTGCAACTTTATTAATCCTGCAACTTCTTTTGCCATGTTTAAAAATTGATTACTACATTGTCTTGTTATGTTTTTCTGTACAGGAAGCTTTCTTAATCATTGTTAAGATATACAGCAAGCAAACAGACAATTCTTTTACATTAACTTTCCTTTTCGACCTGTAAAAAGCTCAACTCAAGAGGAGTTTTTCTACCAAAGATCTTCACCATGACCTTCAGTTTTTTCTTCTCTTCATTAACTTCCTCAATCACTCCTGTAAAACTGTTGAAAGGTCCGTCGATAACCTTAACTGATTCGCCAACGAAAAACGGAACTGTTAATTCCTCATCACTGGCAGCCAGTTCATCTACTTTTCCAAGAATCCGGTTGACTTCACTTGTTCTCAGAGGCGTAGGATCCTCATTTTTTTTTGCTCCCAGGAATCCGATAACATTGGGCATATTCCTGAGGATATGGGGAATTTCACCTATGAGAGCCGCTTCTATCAGTACATATCCGGGGAAAAAATTCCGTTCCTTGCTGATTTTTTTCCCGCTTCTTATCTGATAGACTTTTTCTGTTGGAATAAGCACCTGGGAAATATAATCCTGTATATTAAGCCGGATTATTTCACTTTCAATAATTTCCTTAACTTTTTTCTCCTTCCCTCCGATAGCTCTGAGGACATACCATTTTTTTTCTATTTCGATCATCTACCAGATAATTAATAAAACAGACCGTATATCAACTCCATCAGATTCCGGAAGCTCACATCCATTGCAAAGATGACCAATGCAATGATAAGGGAAGCGACCATAACGATGAGTGCGCTATTTTGTAACTCCGACCAGGTAGGCCAGGATACTTTATGGATCAGCTCATTCCAGGATTCTTCTATATATGTTTTAATTTTCATCCTATCCAGATTTTGCACGGGTGGAGAGGCTCGAACTCCCGACCTTTGGTTTTGGAGACCAATGCTCTACCAATTGAGCTACACCCGTATGAAAAATTCCGGGAAATGCCAGGAATCCGGGGCATATTTTGTTCCCGGATTCCAGTGTATCTCTTAGTGATTCAAGCCTGATCAGTGCAGGGATTATTCGATGATTTCTATAACCTGTCCTGCGCCGACAGTACGTCCACCTTCACGAATTGCAAAGCGCAATCCCTGGTTAATGGCCACAGGGTAGATCAGGTTTACTGTAATGGTGACATTATCGCCTGGCATAACCATTTCTCTTCCTTCAGGAAGTGCAATTTCACCAGTAACATCAAGTGTTCTGAGATAGAACTGTGGACGATAATGATTATGGAAAGGAGTATGACGTCCGCCTTCTTCTTTTTTCAGGACATAAACTTCAGCTTTGAATTTTGTATGTGGGGTAATGGACCCCGGAGCAGCAATTACCATCCCTCTTTTAATCTCCTTTTTATCAATTCCCCTGAGTAACAGACCGACATTATCTCCGGCTTCACCCCTGTCAAGGATCTTCCTGAACATTTCCACACCGGTCACAACTGTTTTTTTCCCTTCAGCACCAAGACCGATAATATTCACTTCCTCCCCTGTTTTCACCACCCCGGTCTCAATCCTGCCTGTTGCAACAGTTCCTCTGCCGGTAATTGAAAAAATATCTTCTACCGGCATCAAAAATGGTTTTTCATAATCCCGAAGAGGAATAGGAATATATTCGTCAACAGCATCCATCAACTCCTGCACTTTTGCTTCCCATTTGGGATCACCGTTCATTGCACCAAGGGCAGAACCGTAGATTACGGGCGCATTATGACCGTCGAATTCATAGAAATCGAGTAATTCCCTGACTTCCATTTCAACCAGTTCAAGAAGTTCGGGATCATCCACCATATCCACCTTATTCAGGAAAACAACAATCTTGGGCACATTTACCTGTCGTGCCAGCAGGATGTGCTCTCTTGTTTGTGGCATCGGTCCGTCGTCACCTGCAACAACAAGGATAGCCCCATCCATCTGGGCAGCTCCGGTCACCATGTTCTTAACATAGTCGGCATGTCCCGGGCAATCAACATGTGCATAGTGACGCTTTTCAGTCTGATATTCAACATGCGCGGTGTTAATTGTTATACCTCTCTCTTTTTCTTCAGGTGCGTTATCAATATCATCAAATGATTTAATACTGGCAAGACCTTTTTTATTTAAGATCCTTGTAATGGCTGAGGTCAGGGTCGTCTTGCCATGATCGACGTGTCCGATTGTCCCAATATTAACATGCGGTTTAGTCCTTTCAAATTTTTCTTTAGCCATAACTTTGTAAAGATTAGAGATTTAAATATTAATATGCTATCAATGATTCTTATCGTAAAAAGAGCCAATGACGGGAATTGAACCCGTGACCTCTTCCTTACCAAGGAAGCGCTCT
>CAZRHW010000316.1:0-3865 GCA_964599785.1 uncultured Bacteroides sp.
GCAGTTGTCCTCGCCGATTGCCGACGAATCAAGCCCGCCGACCCCGGTCGATCCCGACCCCGGCGACAGCACCTCGTTCCTGGCGGATACCCCGGCCAGCCCGTTGAGCGGCGTATCGCTGCCCTTGAACTATGTGTGGTACGAACAGCTTGGGGCTGCGCCCGGCGCAAATGGCTTCCACATCGAAAAGTTTGTGGGCGGCTACGGCTCCGACAACTTCCACATCAGCTACGAAAACACCGTCGGCCAGGCTACGGGCCTGCCCCAGACGATAACCATCACGCTGGACGGCTACAAGGGGTCGGATGACTTCATCGTCCACTTCAACGAAAACGCCCTGACCGCGACGTTCAACGTCATGATCCACGATACCGGCAACATCTGGAACCACGACGTCGCGATTGCTTACGGCACCGACTACAACGACGACGCGGCCAGCAACCGGATCATCAACCTGACCGAGCAGCAGGTCTGGATGGATATCCAGGCGTTCACCTACGCCCCGCCGCCCAGCGATCCCGGCGGCCCGGCGACCATCGAGGCGGTCGAGGTCTACGGGCAGGACGGCAACGACGATATTTACGTCCACAGCACCTACGGGCGGCTGGCCGTCAACGGCGACCCCAGCCCGGAGAAGATCATCAATGCGCTGGTGTGCGGCGAAAACGGCAGCGACCTGGTGTGGGTCGGGCAGCAGTATCCCGGCTACACCCCCAGCGACCCGCCCAACAACATCCCGTCGGTTGCGCCCGACGACAGCGCGATCACGCTCGACGACATCAACAGCCAGCTTGTCGTCCGCGACGGCGGCACCGACACCGGCGACGACTGGCTCATTATCGACGACAGCGGCGACGTGGGCGGCACCGAGCAGCCCGGCGAACTGACCGACTCATGGCTCACCGGCCTGGAGCTGGACTACGGCATCAACTACACCGGGCAGGAGAACATCGAACTGCGGATGGGGCCGAGCGACGACCTGCTCGACGTGACCCGCACGCACGACGGCGACACGCTGATTTACGGCGGCTGGGGTGCCGATATCATCCGGCTGGCCGACGCCATCACGCTGCGGGGCTTCATCGACGGGGCCGATCACAGCGATACGGTCGACGGTGCCGGAAACGCCAACGACGACGATACACTCGATTACAGCGCCTACACGACGCCGCTGCACTTCTACCTCGACGACATCAGCATGCTGGCAGGCGGCACCGTTCAGAACGGCTTCTACGGGCGCGAGGTCGGCTTCCCCGGCTTTGGCTACACCCTCGACGAGGCGACGCTCCAGGGCTGGGACGACGCGGCCATGACCGCCTTCGAAGGGTTCTTCACCCACATCAATACGCTGATCGGCGGCACGGTCGATATGACAACCGGCCTGCTCCACGCCGATACGCTCACCATCGACCGCGACCTGAAAGATACCGCGACCGGCGACGACCGTGCGGCGGCGATCTGGGCGATCCAGCAGGTGATCGACGGCGTCGACGTGATGGCCTCGACCTTCAATACCTACAGCCACCTGGACGATGCCCGCGTCATCGACCAGATACTCGCCTTCCTCAAGATCGAGACGATTGAGGCCGGTGACGAGGACGACACCTTCACCATCACCGGTACTCAGGCGGGCAATATCTACGGCAATGCCGACGACGACGCCTTCCGCTTCAACGATACGGCGACCTTCGACGGACTGCTCGACGGCTCCGGCGGCGGCAACACGCTCAACTACAAGCCGTATACCACGCCGGTCGAGGTCGATCTGTCCACCGGCACCGCGCTGGCGGGCGGCGTGACGACCGTCGTCGCCAACATACTGGCGATTGTCGGCGGCCTGGCGGATGACATCCTCACCGGCGACAACGGCGACAACATTATCATCGGCAACGGCGGCAGCGACATCATGACCGGCGGCACCGGGGCCGATACCTACGGCTTCGAAGACGGCTGGGGCATCAACGATCAGGTCATCGAAGCGACCTTCGGCGATGGCGATACCCTCGACTTCTCGGCACAGTACACCGCGCTGACCTTCGACCTGTTGAGCACCGACGGTACGTTCGCCAACTTCCAGGCAGCGGCGGCGGCGGTGGTCTTCACGATTTACACGGTAGGCAGCGCACTGGTCGCCACCGACACGACCAATACGGTTACCCACAACGGCATCAATGTCGAGAACCTGATCGGCGGCACGGGAGACGACGATTTCATCTTCCGCACCGACGGCGTTCTGGGCGGCACCATTCAGGGCTTCACTGGTCACGATACGCTCGATTACTCGGCCTACAATACCGCGCGCCTGCTCCACCTGACCGATATCGGCACCAACGACGGCTTCATGGGCCTGGACGAGACGTTGAGCGGGGCCAGCACTACCGGCTTCGACGACATCGACGAGATCGTCGGCACTGCCGGATACGACCGCCTGACCGGTCTCAATGCGACGGCCACCTGGACGGTCGACGGGACGAATACCTACGAGAGCAGCACGCGCGATCTCGATTTCTCGGCCTTCGACGAACTGTTCGGCGGGAACCAGGTCGACACCTTCATCATCGACGGCGACCAGACGGCAGACCTGCGCGGCGGCCTGAATGCCGACATCTTCACCTTCATGGACGACTCTCACCTGACCGGCAACGTCGACGGCAACGCCGGTGCTGACTGGCTCGACTTCTCCGACTACGACGACGACCTGACCGTCATCCTGTGGACGGGTGAAGCCTACCAGACGACCGGCCCGGTCGGTGTGATCAACGATGGCAGCCCCGGCGGGTTCACCAATATCATGAACCTGATCGGCGGCCAGGGCGACGACATCCTGACCGGCGACGTGTGGAACAATATCATCGAAGGCCGGGGTGGGGCTGACGAGATCAACGGCATGGAAGGCGACGACACGCTGATCGGCGGCGATGGGGACGACATCTATCACTTCCGGCCCGATTGGGGTAATGACGTAGTCACCGAACTGGCGGGCGGTGGGAACGACACGCTCGACCTGTCGCTGATCGACGACCCGCTGACCTTCGAAATCCACGCAGGACAGATATTCGTCAGCGATACGCTCGGCAACAGCATCGACCATACCCGCGCGCCGCCCGAAGTCGAGAACCTGATCGGTGGCCCGCAGGACGATACATTCGTCTTCGTCGACGACGACCCCAATGCGCGGATCACCGGCACGATAGACGGTCGCGGCCACGTTCTGGGCGATACGCTCGACTACGTGAATTACACCACCACTGCCGTGACGGTCGACCTCTCCACCGGCGCAGCGACCCGCACCGGCGGCATTATCCTCGACAGCGTTGAAAACATCATAGGCGGCGACCAGGGCGATACGCTCACCGGCGATGACCGCGATAACGTGATCACCGGCGGCCCCGGTAATGACATTATCGACGGTCTCCTGGGCAGTGACACTTTCGACGAGAGCGCGGCTGTTGGCCTCGATCTCGTAGTGAACCTCATCACCGGCGCCTCGACCGGGAACGGCTCGGATACCCTCGCCAGTATCGAGAACGTCATCACCAGCGATGGCGACGACCAGATTACCGGCGACGGCAACGACAACACGCTGATCGGCGGCGCAGGCGACGATACCTACTTCTTCTACAACAACTTTGGCACCGACAGCGTCGTCGAGGCGGTTGGCGGCGGCAACGATACGCTGAACTTCAGCAATTACACCGCCGCCGGAGTGCTCAACTTCGAGATCGGCGACGGCACCATCGCCGTGAGCGATGGTACCAACAGCCTGGGCGGGGCGGTCGGCAACTTCGAGAACCTGGTCGGCAGCCAGACCGCCGACCTCTTTGACTTCGGGCCAGGCTCGGCGCTGACCGGCACACTCGACGGC
>CAZRHW010000316.1:3875-4415 GCA_964599785.1 uncultured Bacteroides sp.
CCGACTACCACACTGCGATTACGGTCAACCTGGAAGACTCCTCGGCGACCGGCATCAACGGCGGGCTGGCGAACGGCTTCCTCAACATGGAAGGGCTGATCGGCACCACCGCTTACGACGACGAACTGATCGGCGAGAATATCGACACCCAGTGGACGCATACGGCGCTCGATACGGGCACGCTCGACAGCGCCACCTACACCGCTTTCGATTACACCGATGTCGAGAACCTGACCGGCGGCAGCGCCAGCGATACGCTCACCTTCTTTGGCTTCGCCACGCCGCGCAGCATCCAGATTAACGGCCTCGGCACCGTCGATGGCTACTGCGGCACCGAGACCAGCATCACCGGCCAGTTCGACAACATGAACCGCATCGAGAGCGACAGCGCCGACGACACGCTGGTCGGCAACGATACGAACAACGTGTGGACGATCACCGGCCAGAACGAGGGCGACCTCAACGGCGTCGAGTTCTCCGGCATAGAAAACCTCCAGGGCGGCAGCCTGACCGACCGCTTCTTCTTCCAGAACGATCTGG
>CAZRHW010000317.1:0-4399 GCA_964599785.1 uncultured Bacteroides sp.
CATCCCTACTGCATCCTGTAACCTGCGGCCGGCTGAATGTAGCTCGCCGTGCTAACACCCGCGTGTCGAGTCGGCCGAACAACCGACGCAACTCGGCGAGCAGGCTCTCCTCCTACGCCGCTGATCCGCTATCCCCAGTTCGTCTACTGTCCCGCCTGCTTCACTCCAAGCACATCCTGTTCATCTTTGGTGAGATGTATCCCTCTCAATCGCTCCCTGTTTCCGACCAGTGAGCCTATTGTATTGATGCCCATTCCACCCATGAGTTCCTTGATTTCATCCGTCCATCTGGTATCAATCTGGCCGGGAGTATATTTGCCTTCTTTCAGGCGTTGATGTCCGAACAGATCCCTCAGCATGATGAATTCCGAAGTAATGGCAACCTTTTCGGCAAGGTGTGCAGGAATAAAGATCACCCCCTCGCGTTTGGCCAGAACGACATCTCCCGGTAATGCAACTGCATTGCCTATTCTTACAGGCACATTTATACCGGTTAACATTACGTCCCTGAGATATGAGGGGTCCCAGCCACGGACAGAAGCATTAAAACCTTCAATTTTTTCCAGCCCTTCAAGATCCCTGACCCCGGCATCGAAAACCACACCCCTGTGTGATTTTGCGTATATTGCATTTCCCAGATTATCTCCTATCAATGTACCGTCGATGACTTTTCCAAAACAATCGGCAACATAAACGTCGCCTTCCTGCAACATGTCGATGGGCCAGGAGTTTGATGCTCCGATCATTCCATTCTCATGCCCCTTCGCAAGCAATCTTTTCTGAAGTCCCGGACTTTCGGGTATATAGACGGCTGTCAGGGCCCGTCCTGTAAAGGGTTGGTCTTCACGGATCATTTTCCAGTCACTGGCAAACTGGTTGGAATAACCCTCTCCTCTGAGTACTCCCCATGCCTCTTCAATAGAAATGTTTTTTATTCTTTCGAGGAGTTCATCGGAAACTTTGGGCCTGCCATCGGGATAACGTTCACCAGTCCATTCGGCAGTGTAAAAGATTACCTCTTCCCTGGATGGGATTTGGGAATGAACAGGATTTAAAGATAAAATTCCGGACAGCAAAATAAGGAGAATAAATAATTTTTTCATAAGATCTTGGTTTATAGTTAAATATGTAGTTTTTAGCAAAGATTCAACATACAAATTTACAAGTATACTCATGTGCCAAATTATAAATTCATTAATTCCTGTCAGGTCTTTTCGCCCTGTCACCCTATCGCTTCTTCGCCCTTTCGCCCTTTCCTCTCCACCAGGTTGCAAGAGAAGATCCCGTAATATTCATCATGGGGCCGAAAACTGCAGGTGCTAATCCTACGGTAGCTACCTTTCCCATTTCAAGTGCTATTCCGCTTGCCAGGCCACCATTTTGCATGCCAACTTCAAGAGCAATGGTTCTGCAGGATTGCTCATCCATCCTGATAAGCCTGCAGAACCAGTAGCCCAGAAAATATCCTGTGATATTGTGGATAAGACATGCAAAAATCAATGCCAGACCTATAGTAATGAGACTATCACGACCTGCAGCGGTGATTATTGTAATAATAATTCCAATACCAAGCATGGATAACAATGATAAACCTTTGTCAAGCCATTCTTTTCTTCCGTGTGCGAAGTATTTAAAAAGCAAAGCACCGGAAACAGGAAGCAGGAAAAACCAGAATATATCTTTTGAAAATTGAATCAACGATTGTTCAGGTAACATATCCTGAGTAAAATAACCGGTCAGGTTTTTCAATCCAATAATCAGAACATATGAAATACCCTGGATAATGATGCTTCTGGTCTTTGATGTACCGTATCCGATTGCATGAAACATCAGTCCCGCTAAAATTGGAAGAATTACCATATTGACAATGTCAAGCATCATACCCCAGAAATCAACCATGACAAACTCGCCTGCCAATAATTTCATTAAAGCCGGTGTAACAAACGGAGCCAATAAAGTGTTTATAGCGGTTAGCGTAACTGCCAGGGCAAGATTAGCTTTTGCAATAAACGACATCACATTTGATGCAAGTCCGCTGGGAGAGGACCCGACAAGAATGATCCCTGCAGCTATCTCAGGCGGGAATCCAAAAGTTGCTGCAATTGTAAATCCTATAAGAGGCATAATGGTGAATTGGCAGATAATGCCAACAATTACTCCTTTAGGCATCCGGATTACATCTGCAAAGTTCTTAATACTCAACTGTGATCCCATCCCGAACATAATGATCTGTAACAGCGGTACAATTAGTTTTTTCAAGTCAAAATCCCCGATTTGACTGAAAAGATGCGGGTAAGTCATAGATACGGTCACAGCAGCGAATATCCAGACAGTATAAGCAAATTTTTTCAGCTTGTCGGAAAACTGAAATCCGACAGCCAGGAAAATAAAGAAAAAGGTCAGAAGAGGACCGGTTAAAGTTGCTTTGTGCAGGAAGAGAAAAACCAGAAATGTTATCAGTGAAATGAATGACAGACCAAGTGAAACTCTAAGCAATAATTTCCGGCTTTCCATTTGTTATGTCGGGTTAATCAGTGAAAAATCTTAAGATATTAACTGTGAGATTAATATATAGTACTGTAAATCATCGCATACTGCCCGGCTCCCAGCCCAAAGTTCCCGGTAATCCATACATTTAATGCGGTCGGCTAAAGCAGACGGCAACTCACCCAGCACTCAGCTTTTAGCTCCCTGCTCCCTGCTCCCTGCTTCTTAAAAATCATGTTTCGCTATCAGCACACACATATAATACCTGTATTCTGAATCCGGATCTATGGCAAAACCGATCCCTATATCTGTGCAATTGCTCCAGAAGGGTTCAATACCCAACAGATGATTCCTGTGCCCGGGAGGTTTTGTTCCCTCATCAAGGATCAGGCTCATGATAGCTTCCTTTCCTGTGGATAGTCCGGCCTGAATGGATTCAAAATTATTGTTCGATTTTTTACTGACCCAGTCATCGGGCAGTTTATATCCTGCCTTGACAATCCAGTAATTCATTCCGTAACCATCAGGATCAACATGATCAAAATAATTTCGCTGAGCCATGTCACTGGCTTTCCTTTCTGCAGCTTCGGCAAGTTCATCACTCCATGCCAGTCCGGGCCTGGGTTGAACATAACCGAGATTGACGCCGATCTCATGGCTGAAGGATGAGGGATTCTGACGAACTTCATTCAGGTATTGAAATGCTTTTTGAGCTTCTTCCCTTAAAAGCTCCTGAGAATATATTGATATTGGAATTGTAGATAATACGAGAGATGAAAATATGATTTTTAATGACCTGTACATTTTTGTAAAATTTTACCGGATTATAAGCAACCTGAATGTGAAAATAAAAATTAATTCCCAATTGTCTTAATCTTGAGTTTTTTTTCGGCATGAATTTTATGAAAATCCTGAGTTTTATTAACCACAGAGTGCACAGAGGTTTAATAGATGACCACAGAGATATTGAGTATATTTTTAATAAATATATCAACACCCATACTTAATTGCCCTTCTTTTTTTTGAATTTCATATATATTATGTATTATTGTGTTACTATTTTCGAAAACGTAACACGATCATCAGATGAAAACAATATTTTTAACCGTCCTGTTGTTTTTGAATTGTTATATTGTTATCGGGCAATCATTGCTGACGGATACCATACGATTAGAGGAAGTGGTTGTGACCAGCAGTAAAGTTGAGGTGTCGCGAATGAATGTTCCGCTCACTGTTTCTGTTATAACGCGGGAAGAGCTTGAGGAATCCACTGAATCTGCTTTATTACCAATTCTCAGTGAACAGGTTCCGGGGTTATTTGTCACTGAGAGGGGTGTTACCGGTTTTGGTGTTGCCGATGGAGCTGCGGGCCAGATAAATATTCGCGGGTTAGGTGGCAATCCTACCACACAGGTGCTAATATTAATTGATGGCCATCCCCAGTTCATGGGCATGATGGGACATCATTTACCGGATGCATATGTTACTTCGGATGTGGAAAAGGTTGAGGTAATCAGGGGTCCGGCATCTATTCTGTATGGATCAAATGCCTTTGGCGGTGTGATCAATATCATTACGAAAAAACAAAAAAATGATGGAATTCAGGCAAATGGCAGGATCATGTACGGTTCATACAACACACAAAAATATATGACCGGTGTTGGATTTAAAGACAAAGGATTCAGTTTATATACAAGTTTCAATCATGACAGAACCGATGGACATCGTGATTCATCTGATTTCAGGATAACTAATGGATATATCAAGGGTGGGTATAAATTCAACGAGTATCTGAAAGTATTTGCTGACTTCAGTATTGCCCATTATAAAACCTCAGATCCAGGACCTGTTGATGGTTTTGCGGGTTACCGGATCAATATATGGCGAGGTGAAACAGCCTTGTCATTGGAAA
>CAZRHW010000318.1:0-4375 GCA_964599785.1 uncultured Bacteroides sp.
CAACCGGATACAGCTTCGCTAATGATCCAGTCACTTTAAATGACTGGATCCCTAACATCACACCCCATAACTTAATTCCAACGAAATGTCAATATCGTATTTATTAAAATATGTTTTATAGCATAAAAGAGTAAAAGTGAAGATTTTTAACGATGTAAAATTTCCCTAAAAAATTCATTCCCATCCCCCGGAGTGGTCAGCCAGTTTGCTCATTATTAATCCCGAATTTGGTTCTCTCATATAAGAATTTCCAAAACTTTACCGGTTTGAGAAATAATCCTGATTTTTTCATATCAGTGGTTGGTTTCCAATATGAATTTCATTATTTTTTGGTGAATATGTGGATTAGCTGCCACAATTGGAAAATCTTTATTATAATCTCTTTCATCAACCTGGAAATTTAACTCCATTGCGTTGGTATCTGTTATTATACCACCCGCTTCTTTAATGATAAGCCAGGGTGCCGCGATATCCCAGATCTTTTCATGCTGGTTAATAACCGCACCCAACCGGCCATCAGCAGTATAACAAAGATCCAATAGACAATTTGTTGATCTGACATTCCTTGTTTTTTGAACCAGTTTTGCAATTATTTTGGTTTCGGTAAGAGTTTCATAGAAATCAGCATTAAAGTCAAGGGAATAAGCGACGAGAACCTCTTCCAGTTGAGAAGATTGACTTATTTGTATGATCTGTTCATTCAACCGGGCCTTGTTTCCTTCCCCGGCATAATAAAGTTGTTTGTCAATCGGGAGGTAGGCTCCTGCTGCGACAGGTACATCATTTTTCATCAAAGCAATCAGTATACCGAACCAGGGTAATCCGGCAATGAAATTAGAAGTTCCGTCAAGCGGATCAACAACCCAGGTATATTCGGAGTTATTATTTACATAACCGCATTCCTCAGAGATGATATTGTGATCTGGAAATTCCTGCCGGATCAGATCCAGGATTACTTTTTCTGATGCCACATCAGCTTCTGATACTACACTACTAAGATTTTCCTTCACTTTTATATCTGATACTTTTCCGAAATATTTTAACAGCATATCACCCCCTTGATGGAGAGCCTGGATGATAGTGGTTTGAAATGGATTTGTGGTCATAATAAATAAGGTAAAAGTGAGTATAAAAAATACTAAATTCTTTAAAGCCAATTTAAACACATAGGGTCAAAGGGTAATTACACCAGCAACATACCACTTATATTTAGTGATTATTATTTCTAAATCAATTAAACTGAACAGTATTTCTATTTGTGTTTTTATGACTGATCCTTAGAATTCCACCCTTATTCAGGGGACTCCATGTCCAACTATTATCAATTATATCGGTGGTTTCCGGTAATTCATTATTGCCGGATAAAATTACGGCCGGTTTGGAAGTAAGACGAAACAATTCATCAGAAGAAGGATCAAAGGTCTGATATATAATCTTTCTATTAGCATACTCTATATCAGTGATAACCGAGGTTGACCTCAATAACTTGTTTTTATGAGATGGGGCCAGTTCAGGAAAAGCACCCAAAGCCCTCAGGTAATGCCTGATATAATCACCATAACCATCAGTAAGCCAGATATCATCCCTGACATACCGGTTTTTACCATCCCAGTCAACAGTATACGTAGCCCAGTTAAGTGTCCGGATTGCATTTGTTTTATAAGTGGTGTCGCCAGATAATTTAGTGTACCAGAGTTCCATTGAAGCTTGTCTCGATGAGTGGCTATTGCCGGGTACCCGGTAAACAGTTTGTTCATTCATCACGGTAACACCATATTTTTCATATTCATGGTTCCCCAGTTCTGTATATGTCCATTCGAAAATGCCTTTTACATTATTTTCCCAATCGGGGAATAGATCACGGTTCAGTATAATGAACATGGCAAAAGTAACGGCATTGGTCTGTGTATTGCTCCATCCCGGTATATCTTCAAAGAAAGGTCCCCACTTATTTGTCTTTAATGGATATGCTTTCATCCAATCAAGAATTGTATTAAAAGATTTCCGGTATCGTTCAACATTGAGAGGATCGAATCTGGTCATTTCCTGGAATAACATCAGGGTACCTGTCCAGTTGGCAGTATAAAGTGCCCTGGATTCGACTTTACCCTGTACCGTATTGCTGTAAAACAGACCCGGATCGCCTGTCCTGGCATTGACTCTGAACGGTAACGGGGATTTTTCGTTATCACCTGGACGGGTTTTTTCAGCAAGAACCTGCGCGATTCTGATTGCCGCATTCAGATATTTCTGATTACCTGTAATTTTATACAGGTTAACAAGTTCATATCCAAAATTCCCGGCTTTATCAGGTTGAAGAAAACCTTTTCCATTTCTCATATCACCGTCATACCTGCCAGAGTGGATATCAGTATTGTAAGGGTAGGGAAGAAAAGGCCAGATTGATGTTGAATCGGACAAAGAACGAGCCAGGTACTCATCAGCAAGATATCTCATATTTTCCACTACAGATTGATCCCCGGTATACTGGTAAAGCAATGTCCATGATGACAGGGCCATACTGATCTGATCGCCTCCCAGTCCGCGCATATCATGCTCCGGTCTCCAAACCTGGTGATTTAAATAATATTTTAGCCCATTAGAATCCATTTCCATATTCTTCCAGAAATTCCAGACCAGGGCGATTACGGTATCATAGGACTCACCGGGATTTGAGGAATACCAGGGTAAAATATTACCATAACGGTCAAGTCGCACAGGGTGATACTGGATCGTATCGGCAATGATGGTGTCCCGGATAACTTCTGCTGGTTTTTCTTTCCGGATACAAGAGCCGGACATCATAAGGATTAGAAAAAAGTATATTAACAGGTGTTTCATGGAGCTTTAAGAATGTGCAACCTAAAGATATCTTTTTTCTGGTTAAGTATCAATTCCGGTTTTCATATTGTTATCGTTATTGATTTATCATTTGCACTGTTTTATCCTTATTCCGGAAGTAATAGAAAAAATACAGTGGTTAATTATAAATAACTTGTTGTGCTATTAAAGACGATGATATTTATAATCAGCCATATATAAAGCCGTCCCGATAATTATCGGGAGCGCGGCTTTATATAAAAATTTCATAATTAACAACTTACATTATTCAATAGCACAACGCGTTATAAATAGTCTGATTGTATTAAAGAAAACTGTGTGCATATAGATTATTGTTTTTGTTGTTCAGTTATTGTAATTTTATATGGGGTAAATTAATTTCAATGTAACCGTTAATACACTTTTATCAGAGTTCAAATGTCTATAAATCAACAAAATATCTGATCATGCAAAAACGAAAACTTACAAGGCGGCAGCTTCTTGCCACCACCTCAGCCGGGACACTTGGGATCATAGCCGGCTGGCCTTTTAAAACCTTTACAGTTACCGGAAAAGATCAGGACAAGCTTGCCATTTTAGGTGGTGAACCTGTACATAAAACAGAATGGCCTCAATGGCCGGTCTGGGATCCTTCTGCCGAGGATGAAGTAATAAAAATGCTGCGCAGTGGTAAATGGTGGCGTGGCAGCGGGGATTATGTCGCTGAATTTGAAAAACAATATGCAGATCTCATTGGCAGTAAACGTTGCCTCGCAACAGCCAGCGGGACTACTGCACTACTGGTATCAATGCATGTGCTTGGGATAGATGCAGGTGATGAGGTGCTGGTGTCACCTTTCACTTTCATAGCCACTTATAATGTGATTTTTATGAATAAAGCGTTGCCTGTATTTGTAGATACGGATCCCGAGACTTTCCTGATTGATCCGGACAAAATTGAGGAACGGATCACTGAACGGACCACTGCCATCCTGCCTGTTCATATATATGGTTTACCGGTTGATATGGACCGGGTAAACAATATCGCTAAGAAACACGACCTGATAGTTATAGAAGATGCTTGCCAGGCGTGGCTGGCAGAGTATCGTGGCAAAAAAGCCGGCACTTTTGGCGATCTGGGATGCTTCAGCTTTCAGAATTCCAAGCACATACCCGCCGGGGAGGGAGGAGCAATAGTCGGCAATGATGATGAGATCATGGATCGCTGCTTTTCTTTCCATAACTGCGGCCGTCCTTATGGAAGTGTAAAAGGTTCAACACCCATCCCAACAAGGGGCAGCAATCGCCGTATGCAGCAATTTCAGGCCATTATACTGATATCCCAAATGAAACGTGCAATAAAAGATGCAGATACACGGCTGGAAAACGCTACCTACCTTGACGACAAATTAAAAGAAATACCCGGTATCATACCTTACAGACTGGCAGATGGGGCTACACGTTCGGCCTATCACATGTATCCATTCAGGTATAAAAAGGAATATTTTAATAATGTATCCAGGGAAAAATTCCTTCAGGCTTTAAACGCCGAAGG
>CAZRHW010000319.1:0-4362 GCA_964599785.1 uncultured Bacteroides sp.
CCGGTCACCGTCCTTGGAATAATGTCGGGTTCTTCGCTTGATGGGCTTGATCTGGCCATCTGTTGTTTCAGTAAAAAGAAAGAACAATGGGCTTTTGACTTTCTGAATGGAAGCACCATTCCCTATCCCCCCGAATGGAAAATGAGGCTCGAAGAAGCAACAAACCTTGACGGCCTTAGCCTTAAAAAACTTGATGCGGATTATGGTAAATTTATCGGAACACAGGCTTCAATGTTCCTGTCGGATAAACATATCGATGCCGGGCTGATCTCCTCACACGGACATACAATTTTCCATCAACCAGATATTGGAATCACGGTTCAAATTGGCAGCGGTGCAGAAATAGCTGCCATTACCGGCATTACCACCATTAACGATTTTCGAAACACTGATATAGCTCTGGGTGGCCAGGGAGCACCCATGGTTCCTGTTGGTGACGAATTCCTTTTTGGCAAATATGATTATTGCCTTAACCTTGGTGGATTCGCAAATATTTCATATTCGCATTCGGGTAAAAGGATCGCATTCGATATCTGCGCTGTAAATACTGTTTTAAATATGTTATCACAGGAAAATGGTAAGCAGTTCGACAGGGACGGAGAATCAGGACGTTCAGGACAACCGGTAAAGAATTTACTGGAAGAATTAAATTCACTGCACTTTTATCATCAGAGCGCCCCGAAATCATTGGGAAAAGAATGGCTGATCCGGGAATTTTTTCCCGTAATTGAAAAATATCCTCTTCCATTCTGTGATAAGATGAGGACAGTTTATGAACACATTGCCACACAGATTGGCAAGATCCCTGATAAAGAGAAGAGTGTTCTCTTTACAGGAGGAGGAACGCATAATAAATTCCTGGTTGAATTGATCCGTATGTACTGCAGGGGAAACTGCATCATCCCTGAAATAAATATCATTGATTTCAAGGAGGCCATCATTTTTGCTTTTCTCGGTTTATTGCGGATACGTGGAGATGTAAACTGTCTGGCATCCGTAACAGGTGCTGCAAGAGATAGCTGTTGCGGGGCGGTTTATCTTGGAAAATAGAAGAAGGTGGCAATGGTAACAGTGGTCGCAAGGATTACAGGGTCGCAAGGGTAACAATGGTCGCAAGTGTTGCTGGTAAATTGGCGTGAAGAGTGAAATAATCTAACATTGAAATGAGTCATCCCGACGAGTGGAACGAGGAGGGAACTCCCAGTCAGTGAAAACCACCTATGATATTGAATTATCAATTGAAATATAATGGAAAATTTTATTGCGTATAATCCGACAAAACTTCATTTTGGCAGCGGTGTTGTCAGGAATCTTGGAAAAGCTGCAAAAGAATATGGAAAAAAAGTGCTGCTGGTCTATGGAAAAGGTTCGGTACTCAGGAATGGCAGTTATGAACAGACAAGAAAACAGCTTGAAAATGTCAATATTGATATCATTGAATATACAGGCATCAAGCCAAATCCTGTTGTTGATGATGTAGATGCAGCTGCCAGGTTGGGATTATCAGAAAATTCCGATCTTATAGTTGCCATAGGTGGCGGGAGTGTAATTGACTCGGCAAAGATTATAAGCGTATGTATCGCTGAGAAGTGTAAGGGATGGGATGTAATGAAAAACCGGGTCAACATAAAATCTTCAGTTCCTCTGATTGCGGTGTTAACACTGTCCGCAACAGGTACTGAGATGAATGCTGTTTCGGTATTACAGAATACTATGACCAGGGAAAAGATTGGTTTTGGTCATCCTTCTTTGTTTCCACGGCACTCTTTTCTGGATCCAACTTTCACAGAGACTGTCCCTGCAAATTATACTGCATACGGGATAGTTGACCTGATAGCCCATGCACTCGAGAACTTTTTCGGACAGGGAGAGGCGTCATTATCTGACCGTTTCGTGGAAGCAATCATTAAAGAAGCTTTTGATTATGGCCCAAAACTGATGAAAGATCTTTCAAACTATGACCTTCGTGCACGTATTATGTGGGCTGCTACCAATGCTTTAAACGGACTTACAGGATATGGAAGGACATCGGGTGACTGGGGGGTACATGCAATCGGGCATGTCCTGTCATTCCTCTATGATACCCCACATGGCGCCACACTTTCTATTGCTTATCCGGCCTGGTTAAAATTCATGAAAACAAGAATCCCTGACAGGATAAAAAAACTGGGAGAACATCTTTATGGTGAATCCGACGCAGATATTGTTATAGCATATCTTGAAAAATTTTTCCGGTCTTTAAATAGCCCCGTAAGATTGCAGGAAACCGGAATTGAACCTGTACAAAAAAATGAAATCCTCGAATTGATGAATATGAACATGGCTTCAGGACAACATCTCCTGCTAAACAATGACGACAGGCTAAAGATACTGGATCTGATGTTCGGTTAAAAAAAAAGGTGCAGCTCTATGCTGCACCCCTAACCCTAATTACTAACTAATCAACACTTTAACCACTAAACCTAAACTAACCTAAAACCATATCTATTTAAACGTTTTTTTAACGAAATTGTTATAAAAATTGAAGAATATTTTCAAAATAATCTGATATCTAAATATTTCGATACAAAGATAAATGATATAATTACAAGATTTGATTAATAAATATTATTTAACAAATATTTAAAATAAGATGTAATGTGTTGTGCGATTAAATCGACGATATTGATAATGAGGAATTTGTAGCGCCATGGCGTGGCTCTGCAATAAATCTATGATTCAACTACTTAACTCTTTCAATCATACATCGCGTTAACATGTGATATAATTGTTGCCCGATTGTTATGTTTTAATGAATTTCTATTGTCTATTCAGTAAAACAAAATATTTTTGTCGATTATTAAAATTCACAGTTATGAACAAAAGACTTTTAATTAGTTTGTTATTATTCATCATTACATTATTCATCAGTAATCCTAATTCAGCATGTACCAATTTCCTTGTAACCAGAGGTGCTTCGGTGAATGGTGCCACAATGATCTCCTATGCGGCTGATTCCCATGTACTTTATGGAGAATTATACTATACTCCGGCTAAAGATCATGCTGCTGACAGCTGGCTTGAAATATATGAATGGGACACCGGAAAATTCCTGGGCAGGATTAAACAGGTACCACATACATTTTCCGTTGTAGGGAACATGAATGAATATCAGGTAGCCCTCGGTGAAACGACCTATGGTGGCCGACCGGGACTTGTTGATACCACAGGTATTGTTGATTATGGGAGTCTCATGTACATCGCCCTTCAAAGGGCAAAATCAGCCAGGGAAGCGATCCTTGTTATGGGTGATCTTGTTGCTGAGTATGGTTATTGCAGCAGCGGTGAATCATTTTCAATTTCAGACAAAAATGAAGTATGGATCATGGAAATGATTGGTAAGGGTCCAGGCCATAAAGGAGCTGTATGGGTAGCTTTAAAGATACCTGACGGATATGTTTCAGCGCATGCTAACCAGGCCAGGATAACTACTTTTCCGCTTAATGATCGGGATAATTGTCTTTTCGCAGAGGATGTAGTCAGTTTTGCACGTGAGAAAGGCTGGTATACCGGAAAAGATAAGGATTTTAGTTTTTCAGATACCTATGCACCGGTTGACTTCAGTGGCGCCCGTTTCTGTGAAGCAAGGGTATGGTCTTTCTTTAAAAAGGTTAACAGTACCATGGATAAGTACCTCGATTATGCCATGGGGAATAACCTTCACAACCGGATGCCCCTTTGGATCAAGCCCGATTATAAACTGTCTGTCCATCACATGATGGAATTAATGAGAGATCATTTTGAAGGTACCCCAATGGATATGACACAAGATATTGGTGCCGGTCCCTATCGCATGCCATATCGCTGGCGTCCGCTTACCTGGCAGGTTAATAATGTAAACTATTGTAATGAACGAGCCGTTGCAACCCAGCAGACCGGATTCAGCTTTATTACTGAGTCAAGAAACTGGTTGCCTGACTGGATCGGCGGCATATTCTGGTTCGGTGTTGATGATGCCGCCACATCTGTTTACACACCAATGTATTGCGGCATGAATAATGTTCCGGAAAGCTTTGCTGTCGGTAACGGCGATATGTTAAACTATTCACCCACATCGGGATTCTGGACATTTAACCTTGTCTCTAACCTCTGCTATCTGAGGTATGACGTGATGTCACAGGATGTGAAGAAAGTTCAGCAGGAGATTGAAAATAAATACATTCAGGATAAACCGGCTATCGATAAAGTGGCTGTTGAACTATACATGGAGAATAAAGAACAGGCTAGGGATTTTATAACAGATTATTCGGTAAGAATGGGAAATTATACCGTTGAAAGGTGGAAAAAACTCGGGGAATTTCTCCTTGTAAAATATATCGATGG
>CAZRHW010000320.1:0-4353 GCA_964599785.1 uncultured Bacteroides sp.
CCATTCTTCGCTGGCCTTATCAAACTCATCGACTGCTTCCAGGCACCAGGTTGCCCACCTGGCTTTTTCAGACAGTTCATTAGCCCTGGCCGATTTTAGATCAAATAACTTTGATTTTTTTTCAAAACGTTTTTTCGATCGTTCCAATTCCAGGATTATCTTTTCCAACCTGTTGCTTTTTTCCTTATTCGGCGACCTGTCAAATGCCTTCTGGACCTTCGGAAGTCTGGACTCCATATGAGATAACAATTTGTGCTCTTCATTTTTTTCCTGCATTGCCTGAGCGAACTCCTGTGTTGCCTTCCTTGATTCTTCAATGATATTCAAAACCTCCTCTTCTGTTCTTTGTTCGAATTTCCCCCTTTCATTTAATTGCTTCTGAAAATGTGCACTGATCTCATCATCTCCGAAAGTGAGCAAACTGGATTTTTCATTACTCCAGGAACGAATTATGATAACTGTTCCCTTCTCTTCAATGGATTTTATGACGATTTCCGGAATTTTTTTCTCTCCCAGTATTTTCGTGAATTGTTTAATATTTAATTCGAATGAGCAATAAACGACCGGCAGACTGAGATCGCTGCGAAGAATATCATCGGATATTTGTCCGGTATAAAAACTTTGTAGTGCTTCAAGAATTGATGTTTTTCCCGATTCATTCTGTCCGATAATACCAGTAATATTATCTGATGCGAGATTATTCCATCCTGTATCAACAATTGATCTGTAATTTTTTATCCTGAAATGCCTGAAACGCATTATATTATTATTATCCCGTTGAGTGATTTTATTATCAATAGCAAATATGAGGTATTTTTCCCATACTATCTATCGATGGGGTGACAAGATAAAATACCTGCTATAAAACTCCGCATTCAGATTGTATATTTCGTCTCTAAGTCTGAATTTTAAAACCTATTATAAGGATATCATCAATTTGTTCAAGATCCCCTTTCCAGCGATGGAATTTTTGTTCCAGTAACCTCTTTTGTCTTACCATATCCTGTTTATGGATATTGACTAACAGCTCCTTAAAAGGCCTGTATCTGAACTTTCGTTCTTCAGGTCCGCCAAACTGGTCTGCAAATCCATCTGAGAATATATATATCACATCATTTTTTCGGATATCAAGCTGATGATTGAAAAATGATTTTTCCTCTGTCGGGGCAATTCCAATTGGCATTTTATCCCCACGTATCTCAGTAAGTTCGCCATTCCTGATGAGATACATCGGGTTGAATGCACCTGAAAATTGTAGTTCCATTTTCTCAAGATCACAGATACAGAGAGCAATATCCATTCCATCTTTGTGTTTACTCACTTCACCAGTCTGATGCAGGGACTTCATGATATTTTCCCGAAGACGGTTAAGGATAATATTTGCTTTCGGGATATTTTTACTGACTATCTCATTGAGAAAGGAAATGCCGAGAATACTCATGAATGCGCCAGGTACACCATGCCCTGTGCAGTCAGCAGCAACAACTACAATCGTATGTTTTTTCCGGTATAACCAGTAAAAATCACCACTTACAATATCTCTGGGCATGAAAAGTATAAAACTCTCCGGAAAGATCTTTCTTATTGATCTTTCCTCCGACAACAATGCAGATTGTATTGAACCAGCATAACGAAGTCTTTCTTCCAGTTCTTTTTGCTGCCGTTCAATTTCATCCTTCTGTTCGCGGATCTTTGCTATCAGATCCTGTTCAAAGACTATTTCTTTATAATAATCCATTTAAAATTCCGGTGTTCCCGTAAAATTAGTAATTATCATTGAATATTTCGAAACCTGAAATAAAAGGTTGCAGGTTGCAAGTTGCAGGTTACAGGTTACAAGTTAGTGTGAGTAGTGAGTGATGGGTGTGGTTGATAAGGAATCATTATCATTTGCCGTCAGCTCCAGTTGACGGATACAAAGTTGCAGGTTATTATTTGATATAGAGCATATTAGCATTATTAAATAAAATTTGGCAGAGATTTTGCATTCAGTTTATTATCATAACAACATTAAATACCAGAAGCCATGAAAAAAATAATTTTCATAACGTTTTTATCACTTATTTTCCTGGTAGCTGGTGCACAGAGACCTTCAAAGGTAAGAACCAATGAAGAGAACAATGCAGACAGGAAAAAAAGTGAAATGACCGTTAATCGGTCTGATAACAATAAATCAAGGTCTAACGATGTCAATACCAATCGAACGACAAACAGCCGTACTTCAAATACCGGAACATTCGATCGCATATCAGACAGGTCTGGTAATGGCCGCACTTCGGGGTCAACACCTGATAAAAGAGTTTACAACGATAATAATGGAAACAATAACCGGAGTATCAATGATAAAATAATCAGTAATAAAACCGACCTTCATAAAAATATCAGGAACAACAGATCATCTGTCACGGTTGAAAATCGTGAAGTAACTCCGGGAAATAGTGGCAGAGGACATAGTATTAATTCCCGTGACTTTGAAAATGAAAGAAGAACTTATCAAACTCCATACAGAAAGCGTGTTCACAGGGAAGTTGTCATGGTCAACAGGCCAAGATCCATTGATTACAGAAGAATACATTATCCCTACAGGGTGCCGGTAAATATTAATATTGTCTGGACATCCAGAATGTACAGGGAATATGTTTTACTCTATCCTGAATACAGATACTGGTACTACCCCACCGGATACAGTATCAGAACAGCTTCTGCCTATGATGCCATGTATTATATTGGCGATATTGCGAATATTTATGGACAGGTAACTGAAACCTGGTATTCCTGGCAAACTGATGAATATTACCTTTACTTTGGGGCACAGTATCCTTATCATGACTTCAGTGTTGTCATCCCCGGCGGGAAAGCAAGACAATTCAGTAACAGGCCTGATATCTTTTTTGAAGGAAGATTTATCTGGGTAACCGGATTAGTAAGCCTGCATGAAGGAAAGCCTGAAATGGTTGTGCTGAAGAAACACCAGATTCATCTTTACTAAATACATCAGTTTTTACTGAAGAGCCGTTCCATGAATCCGGAACGGCTCTTTTTTTTTGAATAATATGACAATTTAATTTGTATTAGAAGATTCGTTAGTTTTTGAAAGTCAACATAATATATCGACTTTTAGAATATTTCATTTTTTATTAATCAGATTTCCATTATTTATCACCCGCAAGAACCGTACTGCACCTGTCAATGGAATACGCTGTAAAAAAACCTATCGCACCATTGCTGATATTTGTGCTTATATTGGCAGGAGGGCCACTGAACAACGGGGTGTGATAAAATATTTCACTTTGTGCTTCGATGATAAATTTATAATAATCCCCGGTGATTCCATTTAATTCAAAAGTAATGGTATCTCCCGGATTGACTTTTTCATCCTCCCTTTGCTGGTCAAGAAACTGTGACGGGATTCCATAGGTATAATTTCCATTAAAAAAGGCATCATCCTGAACAATCAGGTTTGTAAGCGAGTCAGTAAGTAAAACGCCATTCTTAAGGACTTTAAAGGCATAATAATTCTTGGTCGGGGGGTCCCAGGCGTATACGCACACCTGATAAATGCTAAAGTGGGTTCCCTCCAGCAATTCTAGTGTGATAGAATCAACTGAATTAACAGGATGCAGTTCGGAACTGGCTGAATATTCTTCCATCAGGCCATCACCATTGATATCTACCTGGCTGACTATCAGGGTATATATCCTCCCCGGGATTCCATAATAATCAGATCCTGTAAGATATATACCGGGATTCATCGGATCTTCCGTTAATGTAATTACCCTGCTTCCATCATCAATCCTGACAATAGCATCTGAGACCGGTGGAGCAGGCTGGTTAGAAAAATAATCACTCGTCATGGTCAGCTTTACATAATGCCTTATCGTATCTGTAGTGATATAACCTTCTACTGCAAGCCTTGTATATGTTGAATCCACCTCTATATCAATCCTTTCTGTACATTGCCATATAAAAATAATGATTGATAAAAATATCATATATTTAACTGTACGCTTCATAATCTTACATCATTTTGGCTTATTACTTATTTTCTGATTTCTGAGTGTTGAGTTTTGTGCTGAGTGCTGAATTTTAGATTAATATTTCTTGTTTTTGTCTTTGAATAAACCGATTTTAATGTTAAACCTATTTTACAGCAAAAATCTCCAATCCTCCATATCCTGAATTCTTGTAATCTTGTACACAGCAATTTGATTCATCGGTTGAAACGAAGTAAAGACCGTCAACTTATAGTACACTTATCCCCTTTATTCCCTTGACCCCTTGAACCCTTGACCCCTTGAACCCTTGAACCCTTGACCCCTTGAACCCTTGAACCCTTGAACCCTTGACCCCTTG
>CAZRHW010000321.1:0-4347 GCA_964599785.1 uncultured Bacteroides sp.
ACAATGGTAGCAATTGTGACAATGGTAGAAATTATAACAAAGTTTTCAGTTGATATAACTTCACATCCCTAAACCCACACCCAACAATATACCAATATACCAATATACCAATTCACTTCAGCCACTGATCGAGCCACTTAAAGAATTCTCTTTGCCAGAGGATGGCGTCTTGAGGTTTAAGAATGAAGTGGCATTCTTCAGGGAAGAAAAGGAGTTTGCTTGGTACACCGCGCAGTTGTGCTGCATTGAAAGCTTCCAGACTCTGTGTATAAGGTATTCTGAAATCGTTCTGCCCGGTTATGATAAGGATTGGTGTATCCCAGTTCTGAACGGCCAGGTGGGGTGAAAAGTCATAACTTTTAGGTGTTGGTTTTTCCCAGTAAGGGCCTTCATAATCATGATTGACAAAGAAGTATTCTTCGGTTGAACCATAACCACTTTCAAAGTTGTAGATTCCGCAATGGGATATAAATGCTTTGAATCTCTTTTCGTGATGACCTGCGAGCCAGAAAACGGAATATCCTCCATAACTTGCACCGATTGCTCCGAGACGGTTTTCATCGATAAAAGGCTCTTTCTTCAGCGCATCGATAGCGCTCAGGTAATCTTTCATATTCTGTCCACCATAATCACCGGCAATCTGGTCGTTCCATTCCTGTCCGAAGGTAGGAAGCCCGCGACGATTGGGGGCTACAATGATGTAATCATTTGCAGCCATGATCTGAAAATTCCAGCGGAATGAGAAAAACTGGCTGACAGCACTCTGGGGCCCTCCCTGGCAGTATAATAAAGCGGGATATTGTTTTGCGGGATCAAAAGAAGGTGGATAAATAACCCAGACAAGCATTTCTTTTTTATCGGTAGTAGGGATCCATCTTTCTTCCACGCGGGCCATTCCAATATGATCATATATATTTTTATTGGTAAACGTTAGTTGTGTTTCCTCACCTGATAACGGATCAATTTTAAAGATCTCCGTGGCCATTGACATAGACATTTTTGTACCGATCATTATTTCATCATTAGAGGAGAGGGAAGTATAATCATGCAATCCACTGGTAACCTGGTTAATATTCATGGTTTCCAGGTCGATTTTGTATACCTGGTATGTAGCATGTACCCCACTGATGAAAAAAATGGCCCGGTCATCATCTGTCCAGATGAAATTTGCTGCATTCTGATCAAACTTTGCGGTCAGGTAGGTTTTTTCACCGGTTTCAAGATCTGCCACAAATAATCTTTCTTTGTCGGCCTCATAACCCGGCGTTTCCATACTCTGCCAGGCGATCATTTTCCCGTTATTTGAGAAAACAGGATATTTATCATAGCCCGGCATTCCCCTGGTCAGATTTTCAGTAGTCCCGGCCTCCAGGTTGTAAAGGTATATATCTGAATTTGTGCTTACCGCATATTCCTTTCCATTCATTTTTTTACAGGTATATGCGATTGCACTTCCATCGGGGCTCCATGTTATTTCGGAAGCATCAAAATATGGAGAAAGAGGTGAATCCCAGGGTTCGTCTTCCATGATATCCCGTACTTCATCCATTTTACCATCCGTTAGTGATGCGACAAAAATATGGCTGTACTTATAATCGTTCCAGCTATTCCAGTGACGATACATCAGATCATCGATGATCTTAACATTCGCAAGTGGAAGATCGGGGTATATCTCTGCCGGTGTTTTATCGATCTTCACATCAGCAGTGAAAAGGATGTCAGTGCCATCGGGAGAATATTCAAAACTATTGATATCATTTGGGAAGTCGGAAACCTGTCTCGCACCGGATCCATCAGGATTCATTTCCCATAACTGAGAAGTACCTGATTCTGCCGACAGATAACCAATTTTGTTCTCTGCTGGTTTCCACCGGGGATTAAAACAACCGGCTTTGCCATTTGAAATTTCAATTGCTTCCTCACCATCTGATGAGACTTTATAAATATTTGTGATACTTTTGTTTGTGCCGGCATCATAACGGGTAACATTGAATATTACAGTTGAACCGTCGGCTGAAAGTTGTGCGTCGGCTACTCTTCCGAATTTCCAGAGGATTTCGGGGGTTAGTATACCATTCTGAATCTCTTCTTCAGTAAGCTTTCCGGAGAAGTCGGGTTGTTCAGTAACAGTTTGTTCTTTGCAGGAAAAGAACAGGATGCTCAGGATCATTAATCCTGAAAAAACTGATTTATTCATGATGATGTATTTGAGTATGTATTATTGGTAGTTCTTCAATTCCAAGTCTGAAGCCCCGGGTTATTTCCCGCTCCCAGCTATTTCTTAAAGGCTTCCAGGATCTTTGTTTCCAGCTCTTCCGCTAATTCCGGGTTATCTTTCATAAGTTGTTTTACCGCATCTCTTCCCTGACCGAGTTTAGTATCTCCATAACTGAACCATGACCCGCTTTTCTTTATCAGGTTCAGATCGACTGCCAGATCGATCAGTTCGCCTGTTCTGGATATTCCTTCCCCGTAAATGATATCGAACTCTGCCTTCCGGAACGGAGGAGCAACTTTATTTTTTACGATCTTGACTTTTGTCCTTGTACCCAGGACTTCCTCTCCTTCCTTGATCTGGCTGATTTTCCTGATATCGACCCTGATTGAAGCATAAAATTTTAGTGCGTTCCCACCTGTAGTTGTTTCCGGATTTCCAAACATCACACCGATCTTTTCGCGAAGCTGATTGATAAAAATACAGCAGGTGTTGGTTTTACTTATATTGGCAGTCAGTTTCCGGAGGGCCTGGGACATCAATCTGGCCTGGAGCCCCATTTTTGAATCCCCCATTTCTCCCTCTATTTCTGCCTTTGGGGTCAGGGCGGCAACAGAATCAATAACGATGATATCTATGGCACCCGATCTGATCAGATGATCGGTAATTTCCAGGGCCTGTTCGCCATTATCGGGTTGTGAGATGAGCAGGTTCTCAATATCCACCCCAAGTTTTTCTGCATAAAATCTATCGAAGGCATGTTCTGCATCGATAAATGCTGCAATGCCTCCGGTTTTCTGTGCTTCCGCTATAGCATGCAAAGCCAGTGTTGTTTTTCCTGATGCTTCGGGGCCAAAGATCTCAATGACCCTTCCCCGTGGATAACCATTTACACCAAGTGCCAGATTCACAGAAATCGATCCGGAATCGATCACCTTAACGTCGACGACGGCATTGTCGCCCAATTTCATGATCGTGCCTTTACCGTATCCTTTTTCGATCTTGTCGAGGGTTAATTCCAGTGCTTTGAGTTTCTCCTGACGGATCTTGTTTTCGTTTGATTCAGCGTTCATAGTTTCAGATTAGTTATATTATTTCTAGAATGTTACTCTTAGCCATATGCTCCCCGGACTAAAATCCGGGGTTATGTCCTCTCAGTCTCGTGCTGGGGGGGGGGTAAAAAATCCTTTGATTTTAATTTCTCGCAGATTCCGCTGATTTAAACGCAGATTTCGCAGAATTTAAATAACTGGTTTAGAGACATCTGCGAAATCTACGACGTAATCTGCGCATATCTGCGAGAAGCCTTTAAGGACTTTTTAAACACCCCCTTATGTCACCAGGGTCTCATGTTCCCCGGTCTAAAGCCCGTGGTTATATTCCCTCAGCCTCATGCTTTAAAGCTTCGAGGATCTGTTCTGTATGGTTCTTAGTGTCTACTTTCTCAAAGATCTTGATGATGATGCCATTCTCATCTATTATAAATGTTTTTCTCAGGACTCCTTCATATTTTTTTCCGTACATCGATTTTTCCCCCCATGCACCATAGGCTTTAAGGATCGTCTTTTCTGTATCGGCAATCAGGTTAAAAGGGAGGTTGTATTTATTTTTAAACTTCTGGTGTGATTTTTCGCTGTCGGCACTCACACCGATCACCTTAAAACCTTTATCCTTCAATCCTGTATAATGATCCCTCAGGTTACATGCTTCTGCAGTGCAACCCGGTGTGTCATCTTTGGGATAAAAATACAGGATGACTTTGTTGCCTGACAAACTGTTTAATGAAATTTCGTTGCCATTTTGATCTTTTCCAGTAAATCCGGGAGCCCTATCTCCTGCTTTCAAATTTGTCATTTTAATCCTCTTGTTGTTCATTGTAAAATTACAAAGTTTAAGCTAATAATAAGGTGTCGTGTTATTAAAATCCTGATACTTATATTTAACTATAAACATTACCATCCTGCCAGCGAAGTAATGCTTAATGTTTTCTTATTTAATAACTTATCTCATTCAATTGCACAGTGTATTCATATAAATATTTTACTTTATTCCTGTTATAAGGTACCTGGTAGCTTGTTGATAACCAGTGATATATTTTATTCACAATTTTTTAATTAACTTGATAACCTGTT
>CAZRHW010000322.1:0-4334 GCA_964599785.1 uncultured Bacteroides sp.
AATTATCTTTCTGATGTGTATAAATTAGCTGACAACCATATACAATATATATCGGACCTTTTGACGTTAAGCCATACGCTCCAATGCCAACACTTATTATTTTGTTTTTATCTTCACTCTCATCATCATCGTCGTAATAGCGTGTATAATTGAATCCTGCTTCAGGTTCAATCCTGAACTTATCTTTTATATTCACCGAAAAAGTAAATTGGGCATGTGGATAGACAGGGTAATAATAATATCCATGGAAAACAGGTTTTTCGAAATTAAGGCCAAGGCCGAATTTCCTTAACTCGAACGATCCCGGAGAATTTTCCTCCTGGGCATACAGGCTGGCTAAGCTGGATGCTAAAATAACCAGTAAGAACAAGTTAATAAAATACTTTTTCATAATATTTAAGAATTAGTTGGTGATTTTCAGTTTATAAATAGAAGTGGAATATTGTCCCCAGCTTTCATAACCCAATCCCATAAAGCAACTATTTTGAATAACAAATGCCAAAGCATTTAATGGATGTACGGGATAATTGTCTATTTGCTGCCATTTATCCGTTTCATAATCATATTCCCAGAAATCTGAGGCCGGATTACTTAAACCAGGTTTGAGAGTAACCTCACCGGTTCCCAAATAACCTTTTTGATCAATTGAGAAAGCAGTAGCTTTCCATCTCGGATATCCCCCGAAATCTGTTCTTTGAGTCCAGGTGTCATTTACAGGATTAAATTCCCAAACGTCCCGCAAGGTAGAGAGCAGACCAGTTTGTACCGGGCTACCGGTACAGATAAATGCTTTGTTATTTATTGTGAAGGATACAGCTTCTTCTCTGGGTGGACCGGGGAAATCGGCTTTTCTGGTCCAGGAGTTTGTATCAGGATCATATTCCCATAGATCAGTAGCACCGATTGATTCTTTTTTGATTGTATCATTGGCAATACCTAATCCGAAGTATCCTTTATTATTGATAGCGAAGGAAACCGCCCTGTTTCTTGAGAAACCGGGGAAATCAGATATTTTTTGCCAATGATCATTGAAAGGATTATATTCCCATAGTGTATTTCGGGTATCTTCTGAAATGATAACAAAACCTTTATTCCTGATTGAAAAACCTAAAGCATCCGGTGCTGCACCTTGTGGAAAGTTTGAAAGCATTTCCCATTCATTTGTTAAGGAGTTAAAGCACCAGAAATCACTGAAATAGACAGAATCTGAGTTATCATAGTGACCATTCATAATTGGGGCCCGGCCAAGGCCTATATAAACCTTATTTTCGATGGTGAAGCTGACCGCTTTTTCCCTTCCATTGCCGGGGAAATCATTGAAATATTCCCACTCACCTGGTTTTTCTTCAAAAAACCATTCATCACATGACAGGCAGACACATAGCGTTATCACACCAGCTAAAAAAACTCTCATAAATAATTTTTGAAATGACCGATATTGAGATGGAATAATAAATTTAATAATTAAATCAATAGAAAACAAGAAATGTCAATGATATTCAAATCGCAGGTGATGGGAATAGATTCCATATTTTAGCAGGGACAAATAAATACATTTTACACTTCGGAATTTTCTTTTAATTTTATACATCTGCTAAACCTTAACTAACATGATGAGAAATTTATTTATGCTTATTGCGGTTGGTTTTATTACCGCCTGCAGTCAGACTGCAACTGAAAAAATCCCCGTTATCCTCGACACGGATGCCAACAATGAGCTGGATGACCAGCATGCCATTGCATACCTTATCTTTAATGATGATCTTTTCGATATTCGAGGCATTACAACAAACCGGACATGGAACGGCGGACCGGTGGAGGAACATACGAAGGAAGCGCGAAGGATTGTTCATTTGTGTGATGCTGAAGACAGAATTTCTGTTATGAGCGGAGCAAACGGTGATTATATGACTTTGAAAGACAGTCTGGATAATCCTGATTATGACGGGAAGCGGGCTGTGGATTTTATTGTTCAGCAGGCTCATCAGATGCCTGAAGGTGAAAAACTGCTTCTGATACCGGTTGGCAAGCTGACCAATATAGCACTGGCCCTGGAGAAAGATCCATCTATCGTGGGGAAAGTAAAGGTGGTATGGCTTGGTTCCAACTGGCCCGGTCCGGGTGAATATAATATGGATAATGATACCTCTGCTGTTAATCCGGTAATAGAAAGTGGTGTGGAATTGTGGGTGTGTACCGTTGCCGGAGGTACCATGGAGGTTAAAACCACGAGAACAGCAATAACAAATCATCTCAAAGGGAAAGGCAAATTGGTTGACCCTGTCGAAGGACGGCATGGAGGAAGTTTTGACAGGCTTGGTGATTACCTGGTCAATCTATGGGAAAATGTCGGACAGGAGGAAAGATCGCTTTTCGATATGGCGGCTGTGGCTACCGTGAAAAATCCGCAATGGGCAGAAGATACTGTTGTTTATGGGCCACGGTTAATCAATGGTGAATGGACTACAATGAGTACCAGGGGTGATTCTGTGGTGTTTTTCAGGAATTATGATGTTGCCGGGGTGATGGGAGATTTCTGGACGACAATGCAGAGGATTGATGAGTAAAACTTGCAAAACTCGTTGGTGATTGTAAATTGGTAAATTCGTGAATTGGTGGGTGTGGGGATAATTGGTTCCTGGTTTTCAGTTCCTGGTGGGTGTGAGTAACATGTTTGGGTGTGAACGAAAGGAATTGGGGAAGTTGGTGCCGGTTTCCAAGCGGCACCCATAAAAATGTTGGGCAGTAAAGTAAAGTCAGGTTTTTAACCGGACCGTTTGGTTCCCGGTTCCTTTTCCCTGCGACCCTGAAACCATTGCTGCCATTGAAATAATTGAGGCATTTTAGTGCATTTGAGACATTTATTTCGACTTTTTACCTTTTAACAACTGATCCGCAAATGAGTCGTCAATTGATTTAAAATGCACATCTCTTTGCGGGAAGGGGATCTCGATTCCTGCCTTTTTCAGTTCCTTGTTGACAGCGACGCTCAGTTCACTTTGTATACGCAGTCTTTCGTCGGCGTTAGGGATCCAGACGAGTAAACGGAAGTTTAACGAACTTTCGCCAAATTCGGTAAACAAAGGAAGCGGTTTTGGGTCTTTTAATGTTTCTTCATGGGCATTGGCCACATCACGAAGGATTTGCAGAACCTGTTCGGGATCGGTGCCATATTTAACCCCTATCAGAACTTCAACGCGGCGTTGCTGATCAGTAAGGGTCCAGTTAGTCAGTTCGTTGGAGATAAGATTCCCGTTGGGGATGATCACCTCCGCACCTTCAAATGTACGAATGGTGCTTGACCTTATACCTATTTGCTTGACGGTACCCCATGTTCCACTGACTTCGATGATGTCTCCTTCATTAATGGGCCGTTCAAAAGCAAGAATGATTCCGGAGATCAGGTTATTGAAAATATTCTGAAGTCCGAAACCGATACCAACACCGAATGCACCCAGAAGAATTGCCAGCCTGCTCATCTCGACACCTGCGGCACCTACGGCGAGAAGAAATCCAATCGTAATGACGGCAATCCGTAAAATGAGTGAGACGGCGGCCGGAACACCGCGCCTTAATTTGACCTTGTTGGTTACCTCGCCTTCGACGATAATACGTATAAGGCGGGATAGTAATAAAGTGATCCAGATAATAAAGAAAAAAACAAGAATGTTCCAGAGCGAAATTTTCACGGTTCCGATAGTCAGGCTATAAGTCAGAACTGTTTTGGTACCCTTGTAAACATTGTCCCAGACAGAGAAGAAACGTAAGGTGAAAATGAGCCAGAGAATCCACGAAGCCAGATTAATAAGGTTAACAATTCTTTTATGGATCACTTCGTAGTGTTCTTTGATAATATTCAGCTTCTGAAGGTTCTGGCTGTGCAGCAGGGAAATGATAAAGCCGTTTAAGGTTATTGCAAGTGCATAGAAAACAAGTGCTAAGGATGCACTTTTTATTGTCGCATAGGTTATAAATTCTGCAAGAATAACTGCTCCGGCAATGACTGAAAAAAATGACACGGTGAAAAGGATAAGTGATAACCAGATCAATAAGTACATGATCTTTCCCATCCTGGCGGAAAGTACAAACTGACGCTGAGATTTTCTTCCAAGAACCATTATAATGATCATAAGGCCAAACAGTATGATCATAAGCAAGAATATTCTGCCTATCAGGGTATCGGAATAGCTCAGGCTGTGTATTTGTACAAGGAGTGTTGCTACCAGGAGAAAATAAATGAACTTCCTTGAAGGTCCGGTGATGATATCAGTGAGAATTAAAACAACAGGTATCAGCAGCAAGATATTAATTTCAACTGGTGTGTTTGGAAGGCT
>CAZRHW010000323.1:0-4330 GCA_964599785.1 uncultured Bacteroides sp.
AATGAAACGCCATCGGGTACATTATCCAACTGTAAATCATTGTTCTGCACAGTACCGTTAAACGCTTCATCAAAGAGAACAATAGTAACGTACCGGACATCCAGCCTGTATTCCGTCAGGACAGAATCAGGTTTAAGGATCGCTGCCGGTGAAGTGTTTGCATGGATTGTAAGGGAATCGCTAGCCAGCGTATCAGTGCTAACGGTTAATGCATCAGGTTTAATGGCAACATAAAAATTTGTTGAATCCGAGTCAAAATCAACACGGTTATAATTCAGGTTGATCCTTGCGCCGGTCGTGCTTGTATTGGTTATGCTTTCAATGCTTGTTCCATTAGGTGCTCCCTGCAGGATAAAACTATCGGGATGCAATGTTGCAGGATAAACAAAAGTTTCACCGTCACCCAGGGACAGATCCAGGTAATTGTCTTCGAGGTATAGTTCAGTGAGGGTTCTGTCGGGTGTGATCGTAGCTGTTTGCGCTATCGCATTCAGTCCGGACAGCAGGATTAATAACAGGGAAATAGAAGTAAAGATTGCGATCCGCTTCATTGTATTTTGATTTACTCAGATTATTATAAAATAGATAAAAATAAACGTACTGTGCGATTAAATCGACGATATTGATAATGAGGGATTTGTAGAGCCGCGGCGCGGCGCGGCTCTACAAAAAAATCGAAGATACAATTACTTAGCTCTTTCAATCGCACAACGGATTAAAAAAAAATGTATGGGTGCTTATTTCTTGACACTTTAAAAAACTCAATGGTTGCATCTTTCTAAGGTAATTCCCGGATCATTCGAAGTTGCCGTCGGGGCCGGTTTTAACTATTGCTGCCATGCTGAAAACTTCGAAATCGTTTGTCCCTGCGATAATATACCCGTTATCACCGGGTGTATAACAGATGGCGTTCCCTGCCTGGAATCCCGATTCGCCATAAAAGAACCGGTTCAGTTCCTGACCTGCGTTATCAAGTCTCAGGAACATCATATCCTGTTCTGCCACGGAGAGTCTTGACCCGGTTATGGCAAAGAAGCCCTGGTCTGAATAAGCCATATCCGTTGCTTCGAGCCCGAATCCGGATTCACTCAGTATCTTTGACCATGTCATTTCAAGCAGGTTCGGTTCAACCTGGCCGAAATAGACCTCTGAAATATTTGTCTGGGGATTATTTGATGAACCCAGGATAAAAATCTCACCACCGGATGAGATATACAGATCTTCACCGGAATCATCCCGTGTTCTTCCGGTTGTTTTTGCCAGTATCTCAGTAAAACTTTCATTTGATCTTGCTATCAGGATATTCGACGAGGAGCTTGCCAGGTTAGTGATGGTGCCAAGAATGATATATCCGCCGGAAACTTCCCTGATGGCTCTTGCTTCAGTTTCAAAATCGAGGTAGCTGATGGTACCTCTTTTTCTTATAATTGTTGCATCACTATTGGTTACCAGCATATATGCACTTTTCCCCCCGGTTGTAATTGCCGGATCATTCGTAATACCCGCAAGTATAAGGTCTCCGGCAGCCGTTACCCGGATATCATATCCTTCTTCATGGCCTGTTCCTCCGATTGTTTTTTCCCATTGCACGTTGCCTTCCGGGTCGGTTTTTACAAGGTACATATCTGTTTCTCCATTTCCGGATTCATCGGTGGTGCCAAAAATCAGGAATCCATCATTCAGAAGAAGTATCCTGTTGCCTTCATTATTATATTCATTACCGATAAGCTTTGGCGACCATTCCAGTCCGTTGCCGTTTTCATCTGTGCCGATCAGGTAAATATCGGTCGTTTCATCATCATATGTGGCTTTGCCAAGTAAAACATAACCACCGTCTGCTGTTTGTTTAATATCAATGCCCTTCACAACCAGGTCTCCATCACCATAGAATTTAATGAATGCCTTTGATTGCTCTTTACTGATTTCATCCTTATTACATGACATCAATAATGCCAGGATAATAATTACAAGGTTTGTTCTGTGGATCATGATTCAGATAAATTGTTTTTGATGAAACTCATTTGATAATTTGCCGGGGTTTGTAAAATGATCTTACAAATCCAAATGTTGCCATGAAATTATTCAGCCTGAAATCCGAGTCAATATACATGTATTTAAATGTCTGTTCATATTGTTGAAGCCGGTTTCCGGTGTTTTGCAGATTTAATCCGATATTATATCGTGTATCCAGGTAAAAATATCCTTTGGTGATTTTCAATTTCACACCACCTCCAACTACGGTCGAATAGTTATAAGTTTTCCTGTACTTCTCTCCGTTATAGTTGAGCATATCAATATCCGGGCCTGAATTCTCTGTAATAAGATTACCTGAAGAATTCACGAATTTTGTTATCAGGCTTGCCTTTGCATCAAAGAGGTAGCTGAACTGTCCTCCGGCCCTCAGGTAGGGACGGAATCTCCCAAGGTCGAAATCAAATGTGAAAGTAAGGGGTATATCCACATATGATTGCTTCTCAAAGCGCTCAGGCTTAATATAACGATCTACAATATCCTCAGCATGGTCCAGCCTGAAAAGTTTCTGGGTATACATCGGTTCAACGGCAACCTGTAAATTTTTAGTAATGTAAAAATTGAACACAGCCCCAACCTGGAGCCCCAGGTTATCAGGCCGGTACCTGAGTCTGTCACCATGCTGGTCGAGCGGAGCGTATGGTTCAACAGTAATACCATGGGCATAATTGGCACCGACGAAAATCCCATAATCAAATATCGGCCTGGTATTATATTCCTCAAAAAGAAACCTGAATTCATCAGGATCGGTGGGTGTAAGTTCATATTCCGGATATTTTTTCAGGAAAGCAAGCATCTGGTCGTGAGCCAGGGCCTGGTCATCGTTATATAATGAACACAGGATGATCAGTTTATAAGCCGATAACCTGTCTTCCTTGGAGAATCCCTTCTCTATACATGATTGCAACATTTGCGGGATATTCTCAATAAGACCCTGGTTATAAAGCTGTTCTGCCTCCCTAAGTGTAAAAGCACATTCCTCATCCTGCGCTCTCACGGGATGAAGTTGAATAACAAACAGGATCAGTAAAAATGTTCCTGTTATCAATAAACGTAATGTTTTGCGGTTAGAATTATTCATTGTGTTGCTATTCATTTTTGATGCCGATGGAAATTTTTGGGCCACAGGTTTCCTCGTAAGGAATATCTGCACCGACGAATGTGCCCCATTCGTCATTGGTCATATTGCGTTTTAGACCCGGACAGATATCTACAGCAAGATACCTGGTACTGGTAGGGCTTGCCACGAGTCTGTTGGCTTCGGTACTGCCTGTAAGAATATTACTGCCGTCGGGACTGAAAGCCAGGGAGAAGACAAATCCTGAGTTGCCGGAAAGAACGATAGGCTGGTTATTCAGGTCGGCTGTTTCCCAGAGCCTTACTGAGCCATCGTTGCTTGAGGAAGCCAGGATATTTCCTTCCGGACTGAATTTCAGATCTGTAATTCTTGCACGGTGCCCCCGCAGGTTGTCTACAAGAGTTTTTGTTTGGATATCCCATATCTTAACATTTCCCCTGAGATCACCACTAGCAAGCCACTTGCCATCCGGGCTGTAACTCAGGGCAAGCACCTGGTTACCTTTTTCTTCAAATAACAGGTACTGGTCTGAAGGATTGTTCATGTCCCAGATTATGATCTGTCCGTCTCTTGTGCCCCCGGCCAGCCATTTCCCATCTGCGGATACAGTCAGTATCTGTATGGGTGAAGTTACTGTTGCAAATGGCTGGGTGTCGCCGTTAGACAGATCCCATAAAAAGATCTCATTACCGGTCCCGGCAGAAACCATGTGGTTGTTGTCGGGAAGAAAATCCAGTGCCCTGATCCGGTTATACGTGCTGGTAAATAATCTTGGCCCACCTGCTGAAGAACTGATATTAAAAACCTGGATGCCCAGTCCGTCGGTTCCACAGGCAAGATATTTCCCATCATTGCTGATATCAATGATCCTGTTGACCATGTTATTTTCAATTACAATACTGAATTGTTTATCTTCCATCTGCCACTTCAGTATTTTCCCATCACTGCCTGTCGTGTAGAATGTATTGGTTCCGGGAGCAAAAACAATTGATCTGACAGCATCATCATGACCTTTAAAGACATTCCAGGATGGTCCTTTCAGGAATTCGACTGCACCGTATAAACCTGCATAAATATCGGCATGATGTTCACGCCCGCCGTATTCCTGGTTAAAGATGTATGCCTGGTAGGAAAGGAGGGCTTTAAGATTTGTATCATTATCCACCTGGAGTGATTTCACTGCCATCGAGCTGCTTTGCTATATTGGCAAGCTCCTCGGCT
>CAZRHW010000324.1:0-4307 GCA_964599785.1 uncultured Bacteroides sp.
TTTATTTTATTTTCCCTGCACATTATCAGCGCTTTATCTGATTGCAATGGATCCAGGAGAATAACTTCATCCGTGACATTCCTGATAACTTTCAGGCATTTCTCAAAGTCATCATCATCACTTCTGTATATTATGATTGCAGTTAATATTGACATTTTTTATGATTCCTGATAATAAATCCTCTGTACCCTGGTGCTTATCCCGGTCAGAATTTCATAGGGTATGGTATCCAGTAATTCCGATACTTTCCAAACCGGCATAGATTCCCCAAAAATAATCACTTCATCTCCTTCTTCAGCATTCATCGATGTTAGATCTACAAAACACATATCCATACATATATTCCCGATTACAGGAACCTGGATACCTCTAACAAGGAACCTGCCTGTTCCATTACCCAATCGCCTGTTAATACCATCAGCATATCCAACAGGTACAATTCCGATTCTGCGGTCATATGCTGCCATACTTACCCTGCCGTATCCCACCGATTCTCCCCTTAAAACGGTTTTTATCTGGGATATGGTACTTTTTAAAGTACAAACGTTTCGCAGTTCATTCTTTTTTAACAGGCTGATACCATATAATCCGATACCAAGTCTGACCATATCATATTGTGCTTCAGCAAATCGTTCGATTCCTGCTGAATTCAAAATGTGTCTTTTAATCCTGTATTGGAAAGCCGAAATAAATTTATCACTCATCGTTGTAAAAAGCCTGATCTGTTGCCTTGTAAATTCATCATGTTCAGGTTCATCGGCAGCTGCGAGATGAGAGAATACTGTTCTGACCTCCAGATGTTCGTGCTTTTTCAAAAATCCTATCAGTTCTTCAAGTTCATCATCCGAAAAACCAAGCCTGTGCATACCCGTATCCAACTTAATATGAACCGGATAACTCACAACATTCTGTCTTTTAAGAATATCTTCAAAACTTAACAGGCTTCTGAAATTATACAGTTCAGGTTCCAGGTTATGTTCAATCATCAACTCAAAACTTGTGATCTCAGGATTCATGACAAGGATGGGTAGAGAAATTCCGGATCTTCTGAGTGCGATGCCCTCATCTGCAAATGCTACACACAGCCAGTCTACTTTCTGATACTGGAGCACATTTGCGATTTCCCATGAACCGCTTCCGTAAGAAAATGCCTTTACCATAATCATGACACCTGTTTCCGGCTTTAACATGGATCGAAATATATTCAGGTTATGGATCAAGGCTGTCAGATTGACCTCCATTACAGTCCCGTGAACCTTTTGACGGAGAGCAAGACTGATCTTCTCAAAATTAAATGATCTGGAGCCTTTAATTAGAATCGCTTCATCTGCAAAGTCCTGCTGTTTCAATTGATCCAGAAAATCATTTGTGGTCAGATAAAAAACACCCCGCTGAAATTGGTTTTTCTGTCTTGAAAGTGATTCCCCGACACCAATAAATCTGTTGATTCCTTTCTCTTTGATGATCTCTGACACTTCCTGATACAGATCTTCCTCTTTTTTACCAGATTGAAATATATCAGAAAGGATCAGGGTTTTCAGCTTATGCTGGTTCTGTTGATTCAGGAAATCCAGTGCAATGGTTAATGAGGCAAGATCAGAATTGTAAGAATCGTTGATCAAAGTACATTGATTTATTCCCTTGATGAGTTCCAGCCTCATGGCTACTGGGGAAAGTAAACCAAGGTCCCTTTTCATCAGGCTGATATCCACATCCAGCCATAGAAGACAGGTGATAACATGAGAGATGTTTTCCAACGATGCATCATCGGAAAAAGGCACACTTACATGCCAGGTTTTTTCATTGCAGGATAATTCCAGAATAGACGACAATCCATTTTGTTCAATCTTTTTAATAATTACATCTGCATTTTTACCGGATGACCATGTGAAGCATTTTACCTTGTCATTAAATTCCCGGATAAGCCCGTCAATTACTTCATGATCCCGGCAATAAATAATGGTTTTGCATTCACTAAATAAATCAAGTTTTTCACGTGCCTTCTCTTTATAATCCCTGAAATTTTCCTGGTGGGCCTCCTTGATGTTCGTTATGATACCAATATCCGGCTGAATGATTGGTCGAAGGAATTTCATTTCTCCCGGTTTTGAGATACCCGCTTCAAATATGCCAAGATCATATCCGGAATCCAGCATCCAGACCGATAGTGGTACTCCCACCTGAGAATTATAGCTTTTTGGACTGCGTATTACTTTCCTGGAACCTTGTAACATCTGGAATAACCATTCTTTAACAATCGTTTTACCATTGCTGCCGGTTATACCAATGACAGGTATATTAAATCCTGAACGGTGATATATTACAAAATCCTGGAGTGCTCTGAGTGAATCCGGTACACAAACAAAATTGATATCATCAGCCCCCGAATATCCCGGATCAACAGACTCGACAAGAAAGTTTTTAACACCCCTGCGTATCAGTTCCCCGATAAATCTGTGCCCATCATTGCGTTCACCCCGAAGTGCAACAAATAATGTATTGGCAGGTGAAGAAAGAGTCCTGCTATCTACTGAAATATGCACAAATGAGGATGCCGGATCCCCTGAGATCGTCCCATTGATTGCACTGCAAAGTTCATTCAGTGTATATGTCATCATGATACTGCAAGATAATTCATGAATCGTTCTATGATAGCATTTGGTAATATCTACGTTTATAATTCGTTACTCATTTAATTTTATAATTATTTTTGTAAAATTAAAGAATTATATAACCTTTTATGCGATTGTCTGAAAGACTCCGCTTAAATATCAACTAAGTAATTGAATGATAGGTCTTTTGCGAAATCGCATGGTTGTTTAAAGTAAACTTATGAATGCAAAGAACGATAATAAAGGACTACTTTCCGAACTTGACAGGATAAAAAAAACTATCCTACGGTATGATGACCCGGCAATGATCCCGAAAATTGAACGTGATATCCTGCTGTCAGCTATCCGTGATCTCTATGAGACAATCATTACAATACCCGACACCAGCCAGGTTATTCAGGAACCGGAAAAGATAATCTCTCATGAAAAACAATCTCTGGAAGGGAAAAAAGAACAGGATGAAGAACAGGATGAAATGATAGAATTCATTGATGAAAAACAATCCGGCGGGGAGACTGAGACTGAAACAAAACCCCAGGCAGATCATATACATGAAAAAGATACTGAAAAAAATAAAAAAGATGACGAGAAGAAGAAAGAAAAAATCAAGACCCTGGCAGAAAAATTCCAGGGTAACAGTCATTATGTCTATGAAAACCTCTCTGAAAAATCACAACAACTAAACATTTCAAGTAAATTACAATCAAGACCCATTGCTGATATTGCTGCTTCTATTGGTGTGAATGATAAGTTTAAACTGATCAGGGACTTATTTAACGGAGATGCTGAATCTTTCAGGAAAACTATTGAGATACTGAATAACTCCACCAATTTTAACGAAGCATTCACTTATATCAGCACAAATTTCAATTGGGATATGGAGGATGGATCTGTTCAGTTTATTCTTGACCTTGTCCGGCGCAAATTCATTGTTGACAAAAATGAGTAAACTCTACCTGGTCCCCACACCTATTGGAAATCTTGAAGATATCACCTACAGGGCAATAAGAATTTTAACAGAAGCAGATATCGTCCTGGCTGAAGATACCCGAAAGACTTCCATTCTTCTGAAAAAATACGCTATCAGTAAAAAGCTGAAATCATTTCACAAATTCAATGAACATCAAGAAACTGATAAAATCATTGGATTATTACTTCAAGGAACATCTATAGCCCTGGTATCCGATGCCGGCACACCGGGGATTTCAGATCCCGGATATTTACTGGTCAGGGAATGTTTGAAAAGACACATTGATATTGAAGCACTTCCCGGCCCAACAGCACTGATCCCTGCCCTTGTGGTTTCCGGGATCCCCTGTGACAGATTCATTTTTGAAGGATTCCTTCCTGTTAAAAAAGGCAGGAAGAAACGTCTCGGAGTACTGGGCAATGAAAACAGAACAATGATATTTTATGAATCTCCTCACCGCTTGCTGAAAACATTAGCTGAGCTCTCAGAAGCCCTTGGAGAAAACCGAAAGGCGGCTATCGTTAGGGAGCTTACAAAAATTCATGAAGAAATTATCCGTGGAACACTTGGTAACCTGATTGAAAAAATTGAAAGTAACCCTGTTAAAGGAGAGATCGTGCTGGTGGTGGAAGGCAAGTAAGAAAATATTAAAAGAACCTGTTATAAGATTGAAACAACTAAGTAATTGAATCATAGATTCTTTTTTGTAGAGCCGCGCCGCGGCG
>CAZRHW010000325.1:0-4304 GCA_964599785.1 uncultured Bacteroides sp.
CTTACAAGCCGACCTTTTCTTGAGGATGAGATCCACGGCATCTTCGCTATAAGGAGCCCGCACCGGCCGAACCATATCGGCTTTTCGATAGTTAAACTGGGAAGCGTCAAAGACGGTATCATTACCTTTTCGGAAGTCGATATTTTAGACGGTACCCCGCTTCTGGACATTAAACCCTACGTGAAGCACTTCGATAGCCGGGATAAGGTCAAAAACGGCTGGATCGAAAAGCACTTCAAAACCGGCAAAATCCCCAAGCGTACGAGATTGAGGTAAGGTTCACTTTACCCCTAATGTTCACTAATTAGTGAACATTAGATAGTTGGTTTTTGGCTTCATAAAATTAGATGACTGTAGAAATAGCTTGACATCTTGTCACAAAAGATATATACTTTTTGTGACAAAGGAGAGGTTGATAATATGTCGCAAAGCATTGAGAATAAGATAGTTAGCAGGATTTATGGCAAGAAGAGGGGTTGGGTGTTTACCCCAAACCATTTTCTTGACTTAGGGAGTCGTACGGCTGTAGCTCAATCTCTGGTAAGGTTAGCAAAATCAGGGACTATACGTCGTCTGACTAGGGGATTGTACGATTATCCCGCAAAGCATCCGGATTTTGGTGTCCTTCCACCTAATTATGATCGTATTGCACAAGCATTGATGGGGCGAGATAATGTGAAAATTCAGCCTTCTGGTGCATATGCCGCCAATCTATTAGGTTTAACAGAGCAGGTCCCGGCAAAGATTGTTTTCTTTACAGATGGACCTAATCGGAAAGTCCAGATTGGCAAACAGAA
This sequence comes from uncultured Bacteroides sp., assembly GCA_964599785.1. Lineage (GTDB taxonomy): Bacteria > Bacteroidota > Bacteroidia > Bacteroidales > SM23-62 > LJUQ01. Next base: position 798 of record CAZRHW010000325.1, read on the forward strand.
GATCGTTTTAAAACGAACCACTCCGAAAAACATGGCGACAGCCGGACGGATAAGCGGGTTAGTCATTCAGGCTCTTCGTTATTTAAAACAAATCAACGTAGACTCGACTATCATAACAAAACTTAAGAGGCGATTATCTAACGAGGATAAAAACACACTTACGAGTGATATTCGTTACGCGCCAGTATGGATAGGGAATATCTTTCGAAAAATACAAGAGTGAGATCCTTATGGATAAATTTTTATTACTAAAAGACGCAGATAAGAAAGCATATTTTGATGTCGTCACGCATGAGTTGGGAGTCACGTCCCAGCTCATCGAAAAGGACTTCTGGGTATGCTGGATACTTAAAACCCTTTTCTCATTGCCCGCATCGGGCAGTCATTTGACGTTTAAAGGCGGTACGTCGCTTTCAAAGTGTTATAACGTTATCAAACGGTTTTCTGAAGATGTTGATGTTTCAATCGAAAGGACTTTTTTAACAAGCCAAGAATCGATCGAACCAGATGGGAAACAGGGCACTAAAGAAAATAAGCGAAGGCTGGCTCGATTGAAGCAGGCATGCCAAGAAAAAATTGCTGATGTGATCATCCCCGAGTTAGAGAAGAAAATCGGTTTCTCTTTATCTGGCATAGGTAAATGGGAGATAAAACTGGATCCTGATGATCCAGATAAGCAAACCGTTTTATTTACGTACCCCAGCGTTATCGACAATGACAAGGGCGGTTATGTTCAACCCGTTGTAAAAATTGAACTCGGTGCAAGATCGGATCATTGGCCTGTTGAGGTTATGTCTGTTAAACCGTACGTTTCTAGCGCGGCCGGTAAGGTGACTATTGAAGGCGCGCAGGTACGCGTTTTGGGGGCCGAAAGAACCTTTTGGGAAAAAGCGACAATATTACATGCAATTAGCCATGGCTCAAAATTACGCGCAAGGATGTCACGCCACTACTACGACGTGGGCGAGATGGTTGGTTCTTCTATTTATGGCAAAGCCATTAAAAATATCGATTTACTGATAAAAGTTGCCGAGCATAAGGCCTTATTTTTTAAAGACAAGAAAGCACGTTATGATTTAGCAAGGCCCGGCAGTCTTCGGTTAATGCCCCAAGATGATCATCTTGTTCAACTAAATGAGGACTACCGTCAAATGCAGGAAATGTTTTTCGAAGATCCGCCGTCATTTGGCGGCATTTTGGAAAAATTAAAGACGGCAGAAGAAGTAATCAACAGGATAAAACAATGAATTACTGGTGGACGGCAGATTATCACTTTTCGCATTTCAATATCATTCGCTATTGTGAGCGGCCTTTTAAAACGGCTGAGGAAATGAATAAAGTGATTATCCGTAAACATAACGAGAGGGTAAAACCTGAGGATACGGTATTCTTTCTTGGCGACTTCATCTTTAAGGGTGGAAAAGAAGGCAGAGAGGATAAGTATCGCCAGTTTGAAAAGAAACTAAACGGCAAGTTTATTTTCATCAAGGGCAATCACGACCGTAATAACAGCCTCAAGACGATAATTACGAAAATGTATCTCCATTATGGTGCAAAGGATATCTGCATGACGCACAGGCCGGAGCATGCTGATCCTGATGTGCCACTCAATTTCTGCGGCCATGTTCATCAGCGTTATAAGGTAAAACGCCTGAATGATAAGTCCTTGATAGTGAATCTATCGGTTGAGGTATGGGATTATTATCCGGTTTCATTTAAAGAGATTACCTCCGCTGTTTCAGCGTTTGTGAAAGAAGAGAAGAAAAACGAAGGAAAAAATGACAAAGAAAGCTAAAGCCACAGGCATTAAGACTTGGCCGGAGGATGACAGGCCAAGGGAGAAGCTTTTGAAGAAGGGCCCGCGGGCCTTGAGTAATTCTGAGCTTCTGGCTATTCTTCTTCGCACCGGCACAAACGGTACCAGCGCGATTGATCTTGCCCGCAAGATCCTCAAAAAATTCAGCACATTCAGGAATATGGTTCATACCGATGTGTGTGATTGGAAAGACTTCAGGGGATTAGGAAGCGCAAAGATTGCTCATATTCAAGCAGCTCTTGAAATCGGTAGGCGGTTTCGTGAAGATGAAGCAAGCATCGGTAAACAAAAAGTATCCTCAGCTAAGGATATTGTAAATATTCTTACGCCTCAACTCAGGGATCTGAAGACGGAAGTGTTCAAGGTCGTCTATCTCGACAGCAGCAACAGGATTATCGATATCACGAATGCGGTAACAGGCACAGTAAATCATGCTATGCCGATTGTGCGTGAAATTATCCATAGTGCCTTACAGAAATTCGCTGTTTCAATTATATGTGTGCATAACCATCCAAGTGGAGGTATAGAGCCAAGCGCACAGGATAGGAAATTCACCAAGGAATTGAGTGATGCGGGGAAGCTGATGGAAATCAAGTTAGTAGATCATATCATCATCGGCGATGATAACTATTATAGTTTTTCAGATGAAGGGAAATTAGTTCATTAAGCTTGAAGAAAGTTAGGCTCGTGCAGTCAAGATCGGCAGGTGGCGGGTTTATCCCGAAGACCTCGAAAGGTTTATTAAGAGCAGGAGTAATATGGGGTAATGGGGGGGGGGGAACTATTTATTTTGGGTGTATCATTGCTATTAGTTGCTAAAATAAGCGGTGTCTTTATAGCGCATGTATCGCCACGTTAAAAAGACTATCTTTTAAACGACAATCAGAGGATTTTAAGGGAAGTGATAAAATATGGCCAGAAGTTATCATAACTTTCGGTTGGCAGATGGATGCGCGAGATTTTTGGCATGGTTTTACTTTTTGACTGGTAAGAGAGGCGGCGCGGCATGAGAAAGGTCCCTATTGTCGGACATCCCATCGGCTTCGGCGACTGGTGCCGGGCCTGGGCCGGATGCCTTGACGTCCGGGCGCAGGAGCGGTTTGCCGCAGAGCTGGCGGCCGGGGCCGGCAAGGACTTCGGGCTCCTCGTGAACTCCGGCGTGGCCGCGTTTTTTCTGGTCTTGCGGGCGCTGCGCACGATGAGCTCCCGCCACGAGGTGGTCCTGCCCTGTTATACCGCGCCCAGCCTCGTCGTCGCGATCCACAAGGCGGGGCTCAAGCCCGTCTGCTGCGACATCACCCTGGATGATTTCAATGCCGATGCGCACGACATGCTGCGGCGGGTCACCCCGCGCACCCTGGCCGTCGTGGGGGTCCACATGTTCGGCATCCCGTGGGCGGCAGCGGCGACCCTGCGGGGACGCTTGTCGCGCGATGTCTTTTTCATCGAAGACGGCGCCCAGGCGTTCGGCGCAAAGATCGGGGAGCAGCCGGTGGGTGCCTTCGGCGACGTCTCTTTTTATAGTTTTAACCGCGGGAAGAACCTGCCGACATATGAGGGCGGGTGCGTGGTCACGTCGGACGAGCGGCTGGTGCCCCTCTTGAGAGAGGCTTTTGCAAATCTGAGGCCGGCCGGTCTCTTCGAGCGCCTGGACCGCATCGTCAAATGCGGGGCGCTCTATCTGGCCTTCA
>CAZRHW010000326.1:0-4300 GCA_964599785.1 uncultured Bacteroides sp.
CTGGTCGGGAATTCCCCCGAGGGGGATTTTAAAAATTCGTTGTTCCTTACTTTTTACCTCTATTCCAATAATGCGGTTGGGACCTCCCTGGACGTGTACACCGATTGCGAAGAATACGGTAATGAAATTTTCAGCCACATACCTTATCTTGACGTATCCGCCGTAATGAATGAAAAAGCCGGTAAAATGATCATCAACGTGGTGAACAGACACGAAGCAAATGCCATTGAAACCACGATAGAACTGCAATCAGGTACTTATACGGGCAAAGCAGCTGTCAGCCTTATAAATGCTGAGACTTTGGATGCCAGGAACTCCGGAACGGAACAACCCGTAAAGATCCGGACGGAAACGGTTAGCTTCAAGGGGAATGCCATCATGCATTCATTCCCGGCCCACTCTTTTACTCAAATGGAAATACCTTTAAAATAAACTTCAATCCGTAAACAATGAAATTCAAATTTTCCCAACTGATTATTTTAGTTCTCAGCGCTTTTACCATTGTGGCTTTTGTGCCTGGAAGTGAGAGGGTAAAAAAACCCATCTATCTTAACACGGCGTATTCTTTTAAAGAAAGGGCCGCCGACCTGGTTTCCCGGATGACCCCGGAGGAAAAACAAAGCCAGCTGGGGAATACCATGTCTCCTGTTCCCCGGTTGGGAGTGAATCACTATGACTTCTGGGGTGAAGCCCTTCACGGAGTTTTAGGAAGGAACAATAACAGCGGAATGACAGCAACTTCATTCCCCAATAGTGTGGCTGTGGGTGCGACCTGGGATCCTGAACTGATTAAGCGGGAAACCTCGGTCATTTCAGATGAAGCACGTGGATTCAACCACGATCTTATTTTTACATTGACCTACTGGTCCCCGGTAGTGGAACCTGCCCGGGATCCACGCTGGGGAAGGACTGCAGAGACTTTTGGGGAAGACCCCTTCCTTGTGTCGCAAATCGGGAAAGGGTTTATCCAGGGATTAATGGGCGATGATCCAACCTATCTGAAAGCTGTGCCCTGTGGAAAACACTACTTTGCCAACAATATCGAGTACAATCGTCATACCGGGAGTGCAGATATGGACCACAGGGACATGAGGGAATACTACCTCCTGCCCTACAGGACACTGATCAGGGACTACCACCTTCCGGCCATCATGACTGCCTACAGTGCGGTAAACGGTGTTCCCATGTCGGCCAGTAAATACCTGGTTGATACGATCGCCAGGAAAACCTATGGTCTGGACGGGTACATTACAGGTGACTGCGGTGCAATTGATGATATGGTAAGAGGACACCACTATGTCAGAAGCAATGAAGAAGCGGCAGCCCTGGGAATTAAATCGGGAGTGGACACTGATTGTGGAGGTGTGTATCAGAATCATACCCTGAGTGCACTGGAACAGGGGTTGCTGACCCAGGGTGATATCGATAAGGCACTGGTCAATATTTTTACCATACGGATGAGAATCGGTGAATTCGATCCACCGGAAATTGTACCGTATGCAGGCATCAAACCAGACAGGATCAATGACCCTTCACACAATGACCTGGCCATAGAAGTGGCAACAAAGACGCCGGTATTGCTGAAAAATGAGGTGGTAGCCAAAACGGGTAAGAAATCATTGCCCCTTGATGCATCCGGCATTACAAGAATAGCGGTACTGGGACCCATGGCCGAGAGGGTTGAGCTGGGAGATTATTCAGGAGAAGTTGAGCCTTCGTTAAAAATCACACCCCTGGCAGGTATCCGGGAGTATATAAAGCAAAATGGTCTTGCAACTGAAGTTGTGCACAGTTCAGGCGCAAATACAGAAAGCAGGAACGATTTCTTTACCATGATCGGCTTTTCCACGGTTGCTGCAGATGGAACCGTACAGGAGTATGATGCCACGCAATACGATGCCTCGGCAAACGGGCTGATCACATCAGCCCGGTTTGGTTCTCCTTCGGTTCGGGGGATCAAAGATGGAGACTGGACATTATACAATAACGTTGATATTACCAATGTTGATTCGATAAGATTCAGTATGACCGTATCCGGTAGCGGCGGATTGCTGGAAGTCAGGGTTGGGTCTCCAGCTGGAAATGTACTGGCTTCAGAAAAAATTGAGAACGATCAGCAACAGGGCGGATTCCGCGGTTTTTCAAGGCCACGAATTGTGCCGGTTAAAATTGCAACCCTGGGGATCACCGGACCGCAGACCATTGTGTTTGTTTATCATGAACCTGAACCGGATGCCATAGATCAGAAAATACTTGAAATGGCTGCTTCAGCAGATGTCGCCCTTGTTTTTGTCGGGACCGACCAGTCTACAGGAAGGGAAGAGTCTGACAGGTTCTCCATTGGATTGCCGGGTAACCAGTACGAGCTGATAAAATCGGTGTCGGAGGTCAATCCCAATACGATTGTTGTTATGCAAACCATGGGAATGGTGGAAGTGGAACAATTCAAAGACAATTCAAATGTGGCGGGTATTATATGGACCGGGTACAACGGGCAGGCACAGGGAACGGCAATGGCCAGAATATTATTTGGAGATGTGAATCCCGGGGGAAAACTGAATGTCACCTGGCATAAGTCTGTAAGCGATCTTCCCGAATTTGATGATTATACCCTGCGGGGAGATGGTACAAACGGCAGGACCTACTGGTACTACGGAAAAGATGTTTCTTATGAATTCGGATATGGATTGTCATACACCACATTCGAATACAGCAATTTCAGTATCAGTAAAAGCAACATTTCACCCAACGATAAGATCACAGTAAGCGTGGATGTAAAAAATACGGGAAATGTGGATGGTGACGAAGTAGTGCAAATCTATGTGAAGACTCCTGACAGCCCTGCTTCTCTTGAAAGAGCTGTAAAACGCCTGAAAGGTTTTAAAAGGGTGACCATTCCGAAGGGACAAATAAAAACAGTCTCCATTGATATTGAGTGTGAAGACCTGTGGTTCTGGGATGCTGAAAACGACAGGATCATGTTCGACCAGGGCAGGTATGTTTTTGAAATTGGCGCATCCTCAAGAGACATCAAAGGACAGGTAGAAGCTTTAATGAGCGGCACATACAGACCGGTTCTGAAAACTGTAGTTGCCGAATGTGACCGGGTGGTTTTAAGACCCGGTAATACCGTTCAAACGAGTGTGACCGCTGCTATGTCTGACGATAGTTTCTATCCCATCAACAATGCAGAAGTCACCTATAAAAGCAACAATCCATCGGTTGCCAGTGTTAATGCAAGCGGGAAAGTGACAGCCACCGGGGTTGGCGCAGCCCTTATATTCGCTTATGTTACTGTGGATGGGGCCACCGTATCAAACAGCTATCCGCTCAAAGTTATGCCCGACCTGACCCCGGAGAAAATTACCCTAAACGGGAAAGTCATCAAGGGATATGCCCCGGAAGTCAAAGCCTATAGTTTTCTCTTAAAAGACAATTCAAAAATTCCTGTTGTTCAGGCATCTGCAAGAGGCAGGGATATAGCGGTGGAAATTGAACAGGTAAAAAAAGTGCCCGGAACTGCTGTAATAGATTTCATCGATAACATCACACTTGAAACGAATACCTACTATCTGAATTTTGATACAAAATCGGTGAGCGATGAATTTAACGGATCACTGGGTGATCAGTGGGAATGGGTCAGGGAAAATACAGCGAACCACACTCTTTCCAAAAATGCCGGGTCACTTACTTTCACCAGTGAAGCCGGAGATCTATCCGAAGCGAGTAACAATGCAAAAAACATCCTGTTGCAGAGTGCAAATTCCGATTGGACCATTGAAACAAAACTGGGTTGCTCGAGAACTCCATCCCAGCCGGAAAATGCAGGGATCCTGGTTTACGAGAATGATGAATATTTCGTAAAGCTGATGTTCCGGGCCGCTGTAAAGCGAACGAGATTTCGAAGGACACCGGGCACTGAGGTACAGCCGGGAACCATTGACCTGATCATGGAAGAAAACGGTTTGACTAAATCCCTCGCTTCCGTTGACCTCAGGGAGGAGATTACCGGGGATAACGCTTTAATACTTAAACTGGAGAAAAAAGGAAGCCTCTATACTGCCTCATACTCACTGGATGGTAAAAATGATGAAACACTTGGCACAGCCGATATTTTGCTGAAGGACATCAGGGCGGGGCTGATTGTATGTGACGGGGTTATCACACAGAACATGAAAAGTACGTTCTGGTTCAATCCGGACACCACTAAGCCGGAGACACCATTTGATGTTTCATTCGATTATTTCCGGATAGAGAATAATGGATTAAAGTAGTTCCATGAAACTCAGTGATTTTGAAT
>CAZRHW010000327.1:0-4285 GCA_964599785.1 uncultured Bacteroides sp.
GTGACAATCCATCGGAGTACTGTGATGTAGGCATAGACACTTCGGTAACTATCTACCTTAACCCGACGCCACGTTTCAATGTTACTGTAGAAGATACGATAGTATGCGATTCATCAACGATAATATTAGATGTTACTGATTTAATGGGTAATGTAGAGGGTGCAAAGGTTTATGACCTGACCACTGACTATGATCCGTCCAGGGTAACAGGAATAACTGCAGATAATGAATTTAGTATCATTACCGACATTATAGATCAAGTTATTAACCTGACCAACGAAGTACAAACTGTCACCTATCATTTCAGGGCTAAGATCAGGGATGACAGGACAGGTTATAACTTCGGATACTGTGATCATGGGGTGGATACTTCCATTACGATATATGTGAATCCAACACCGCGTATAAACATTTCTGTATCTGATACGATATATTGCGACAGCAGTACTGTTGTCTTTACAATAACAGATAACAACGGATTTGTTTATGGTGAAAAAGTTTATGAATTATCAACTGATTATAATACGGGTAATGTAAAAGGTGTCTTACAACAAGGAGAATACTATCGGAATGATACATCTAACTTCCTTGTTAATCAAACTGATATATATCAGGATATAACCTATAGCTTCAAGGCCAGGATTAAAGACACACGGCCGGGACATGCTGGTGACTACTGTGATCAGGGTGCAGATACCACTCTTATTATCCATTTAAATCCGACACCGCGAATATCTGATATTTCAACTCTGAAAGGTGATAAATACTGTAACGATAGCATTGTTACGATCACCATTGCATCACCAACTGTTCCCTATCCGGGCGGGAATGTATTTTATGACCTGGTCACTACTCATGATCAGGCTATTACAGGTGTTCAGCCAGATGGTCCTTATCAGATAGTGAATGGTTCTGCCAGTTTTATTGATGTATTACACAGCAGTCATCCTACTTCAGTCCTGGATGTATTGTATCACTTTACACCATGGATCCGGGATACCGGGCCTGGTCCGGATTGCCGCCATGAGGGTGTGGATGATTCTGTCAGGATTTACCTTGCTGCCACTCTTATTCCCACCGCAATACCGGATACATTCTATGGAGGCTGGAACATAAGCTGCTGGGGATTCTCGAATGGCAGTATAAACCTGGATATGAGGGGTGGTTTTGGGTTCGGAGGATTTTATGGTGATTATACATACCTGTGGACGACTGCAGATGGAGCCGGACTTGTACCGGCTAACCAGAACCAGGATGGATTAATTATTGGAACCTATAACGTAATTGTAACAGATGATATAGGTTGTATTGGATGGGATACCATTACACTCTACCAGCCGGATGAATATACGCTGGATTCAACCTTTATTGATGTGAATCCCTGTATAGGTGGGAAAAAAGCAAGTGTTGATATCTTTGTCTCGGGAGGTACACAAACCTATGATTTTACATGGGCCGGGCCAAACGATTACATTTCAAAGAGCCAGAATATTGATGACCTGTTTGCAGGTATTTATACTTTAAAAGCACATGATATAAATGGTTGCTGGATAAATGATATCTCAAATGACAATTCAATATTGGATCCAATCCGCAGAATGGATTCAATCCTCCTTTATCTAATTGAGGATCCTGATCCGATAAGTCTAAGCATGGATACCAGCAAATATGGGGACTATCATATAAGTTGTAATGGTGCTTCAGACGGCTGGATAGGAATAGGTGGAGGATTTGGTAATGGAAATTACAGGGAATGGACTTATAAGTGGACCTATCCAGATGGTGATATATATGACACATTATATATTGGACCACTGGTATCCGGCACTTATGTTCTTGAGTTATGGGATACAGCAGACTGTTATCACAGGGAAGAAATTTATATCCGGGAACCGGAATTAATCAGGTTTGATTCAGTTAAAACATTGCTTTATGGAGGTCTGTATAATATCAGTTGTCTGGATTCAGCAGATGGTGCCATAGAACTGTATGTTTCAAAGATTGGACGTATTGGCAGAAACTATACCTATGTATGGAATGGGCCTGTGGATGCTGTTTTTGATCTGGCTCCGAAAGCAAATAAACAGTTCAATATCCCTGATGGCACCTATACTATACAGATAACTGACCAGTATGGTTGTTCAAGAGATACTGTTCTGACGCTATCTCAACCACCGCCAATTGTTGCATTAGCAAACTTCTCAGATTATAATAATTATAATATAGCCTGCCATGATAGCTCCGATGGGTGGATCAGTGTGGATGTTTCAGGTGGGCTTGGTCCCTGGGATTATCAGTGGATACCTGTAACAGGTAGCACAATCAGTACACCTGTTCAGGATTCTATTTATGGCCTTTCAGCAGGAGACTATGAAATAACAGTCACCGACTCACTGAACTGTGTTAGAAAATGGACATATACCCTGGACGAACCATTATCTATTTCTACATCTGAAGTGTTATCCGACTATAATCTTTACAATATCTCCTGCACCGGCAATTCAGATGGTGCAATACTGGCATTGAATCCGGCAGGGGGCATAAGCACAGGAGGCTATACTTATTCGTGGAGTCGTTTCGGTGATCCTGCGTGGACAGATACAACAGAAACACCGGCAGGACTGTCGGCAGATACCCTGAGGGTGGAGATCAGGGATCTGAATAATTGTCTTTTTGTTGATACACTTGTTTTAAATGAACCTGTTCCATTGGTGGTAGATTCATTTATATGGCTGGAGATTACCTGTAATGCGAATGATGACGGTTTTGCCAGGGTGTTTGTATCGGGTGGCATTGATCATTTACCGTATAATTATTTATGGAATAATCCGGCAGGCTCAATAGCAGATACTGCCGATAATCTTTCAATTGGCTGGTTTAATGTTCTTGTCACAGATGCCAATGGCTGTACAACGTTTGATTCAGTTTATATTGCCGAACCTTTACCTGTTAATGCACAGTTTAATTTTATTTCTGAAGCCTGGTATCATGGTGAAATGATCTCCTGTGCCGGCTCTGCCGATGGTGCAGTGAGGGCAATCGGTTCAGGCGGACGGAAACCATATTCATACGAATGGCTCCTGACAGGTGAAACAGACGATACCATATTTGGATTAGCTGCAGGTACATACTATATAAGAGTAGAGGATGCAGGTGGCTGTGATACTATTTTGTCAGTCACGCTTACTGAACCTTATCCATTAAATGCTATCGGCATAGTGGAAAGAGATGTCAGCTGTTATGACTGGAATGATGGCAAGATAAATCTGCAACCCAGAGGTGGTGTGGCTCCATATACTTACAGATGGGTTAATGAGCATTTCACAAACGATATTACAACAGAAGACCTGGAAAATATTTATGCAGGTGAATATTACCTGACAATGTATGATATGAATAAATGCCGGCTGGATACAAGTTTCTCTGTAGATGAACCGGATGAGTTAACTGCTGAGATCATGATTGATTCCATACCATTCTGTCCGGACTCCTATGACGGTATGATTCATGTTTCAGTCTCCGGTGGCACAGAACCTTACAATATCTGGTGGATCAATCAGAACCAGGATGATACTGTGCTTTATCATCTTGGTCAGGGAGTTTACGCTGTTCAGGTGGATGATCAGAATAATTGCGGATTGGTTATGGATACAGTTGTACTGATCTCTGATGCACAGAACTGTCTGACCATACCAACGGCAATTTCTCCTAATGGTGATGGAAAGAATGATTTCTGGGAGATCAGGGGTATTGAGTTTTACCCGGATGCCATCATTGAAATATTTGACCGGTGGGGTGATCTGATATTCAGGTCTGACAGGGGATATGATGAAAAATTTGACGGAACATACCGTGGGCGGCCTTTACCGGTTGATTCCTATCATTTTATTATTAATCTGAATAATGGACATAAGCCGATTATGGGTCATATAACAATTATCTTATAAGAATGAGGCGAGTTTCACTATTGATCATGTTTATGTTTCTGGTTTTGCTCAGAGCCCAGGCTCAGCAGTTACCTTTATATAGTCAGTATTTAATGAATGGTTATTTGCTGAATCCCGCCGTTGCCGGAAGCGACGGGTATACTTCATTTAACCTGACAGCACGGGAACAATGGCTGGGCTTTACTGATGCCCCGCAAACACACTCATTTAGCGCGCAAACCAGGTTACTGAGACGAAGCTATGTGATTAAAAGAAATGCGGTCAGTAACCGTAAATTAAAACCCAGCACAAATGGCCGTGTAGGCCTTGGAGGATTCATCTACCATGACCGGAATGGA